>JBHOSR010000027.1:0-27279 GCA_042584405.1 Bacteroidota bacterium | reverse complement strand
CATAATCATTTTTATCTTTAGTAATTGAAATTAATATAAATGCAATACTAATGGGGGAACAATAAAATAAGGCGGAACTAATCTCATGAGCATAGCGAATAAACCCGCACTATTGTTAACACGGGACCGTTAGGTTTAATTTTTTCGGAACAACATTGCCAATTGAATAAGAATTAATATCTTTGATACTATCAAATGATACTATCAAAATAATAGAGTTATGAAACCACCATATGAGATAACAAGTAGAATCCTAAAATTAATTTCTTTAATATCAGAACAAATTGGAGAGATCAAATCTGCTAGACTGATAAAGCCTCCTACTGAACTTAGAAAACTAAATAGGATTAAAACAATTCAATCATCACTTGAAATTGAAGGAAATACACTAACGGTCGATCAAATAACTGATCTTATTAATAATAAGAGAGTTTTAGCTCCAAAAAAAGATATTTTAGAAGTTAAGAATGCAATTAATGTTTATTCAAAACTTGAAATACTTGATACATTCAATTTAGACTCTTTGTGTAAAGCTCATAAGATTTTGATGAAGGAATTGTTAGATGATGCTGGGCAGCTAAGGAAAACTTCTGTTGGGATTGTTAAAGGGGAAGAGATAGCACATCTTGCACCATCTGGAGAAATGGTTTATCCTTTATTAAAAGATTTATTTGACTATTTAAAAAATGACAAAGATTTACTTCTTATTAAGAGTTGTGTATTTCATTATGAATTTGAATTTATACATCCTTTTCTTGATGGAAACGGAAGAACAGGGAGACTGTGGCAAACTATGATTCTTAAAGAATATTCTCCAGTATTCGAATTTTTGCCGATTGAGACATTGGTAAAAGAACGTCAACAAGAATATTACAATACTTTAGGAAAATCTGATAGTCAAGGAAGCTCAACAAGTTTTATTGAATTTATGCTCGAAATAATTCACGATGCTTTAGAAGACTTGTTGAGTACCCAAAACTTGACTATTAAAAATATGGATAGAATAGAACTATTTAAGGACATTGTAGGACATAATTATTTTTCAAGACAGGATTACTTAAGACATAATAAAGAAATATCAGCAGCTACAGCAAGTAGAGATTTGAAGGAAGCTGTTGACAAGAATATACTTGAAAAATTTGGAGATAAAAGACTAACAAAATACAAGTTTATATAAAAAACAAAACCTAACATGGCTTCAGAAAAAATGCGGGTTTTTGGTTGTTTTCGAGCTTTTTACTATCTTCAAACTTTATTAACGGGTGATAATGAAACAGGGCGAAATCCCGCACAGCTTCTAACCCGTGGACCGTTAAGTATAAAAATTTTAAAAATTATCAGAATAAAGCAATTCAACTCTTTTTTACAAGTATTTTAATTAAGATACTTTTTAAGCTTTCTGACAGCCTTTGTATTTTGGAAAGGTAATTTCCTTTTCTGACAACAAAAATATAATTTATTCGTGCTGTTTGATACTGAACTAAGCGAAGCTTTCTCTTGAGACGAAGTCGAAATTTATAGAGATTAGTTCGGCAAGTATGAAAGAAAATTATTTTGTTTTTTTGCCGATCCTCTTTTGTTCGCCAGCTAGCGAACAATTTGGAAAACCTAACCCTCATTTAAGCCCATCCATAAAAATCGAAAAGAGCATAAATTTCCCAATTACTAGCAATATCATATGTTTAATTACTGAGTGTTAATGTTTGTTTGTTCAATTTTTTTGTAACTTGTCAAAACGGCAAAAACATAATTAAAAAACGAATTAAGACAAAGACTTGTTGCAAAATAAATCATACCATGAAAACATACAAAATATTATCTGGACTTTTATTTATAATAATTTACTCCCAACTTGCATTTGCACAAGATATAACAACAGATACAACCATGGCAAACAGTTATTTTGAGAAAGCCGGCATTTTTAAAGATAGTACCCAATACGACAGCGCAATTATACATTTTGAAAAAGCAAGCCTATTGTATGAAAAAAATGAGCTCTGGAGAAAATATTTGGATAGCGAGATAAAACACAGTGAATGTTTCCAAAGACAGTGGCAGCTTGATCAGTCAATTGCCACAATTAAACCAGCAATTGAAAAAACATTACTGCATATGAATGAAAATAATATTGTTTTCTCTTATGCATATCATTTTCTGGGATTACAGTATTACTTTTTAAGACAAGCAGATTCTACCTTATTTTATTGGAAAAAAGTATTACATATTAAAAAAGAAATATTAGGCGAAAAACATATTGATATCGCAAAAGCGTATAATAATATTGGAATTGTTTATTCTGATCTAAGCGAATTTGATTTAGCACTGCAATATTATTTCAAATTTTCAGAAATATACAAGGAACTGTTTGGTGAAAAGCATACTGATGTAGCAACATGTTATAATAATATTGCAATTGTTTATTCTAGAAAAAACGAATTTGATTTAGCACTACAATATTCATTTCAATCCTTACAAATATTTAAAGAATTATTGGGCGAAAAGCATCTGAGTTTGACGATGGTATACAGCACCTTAGGTATTATTTATACACAAAAAAACGAATATGAATTAGCTTTACTATATTATTTAAAAGCCTTGCAAATATATAAAGAACATTCTTTGGAAATTCGTTTTGATGTAGCCAGTACTTACAATAATATTGGAATTATTTATCATAATAAAAACGAATTTGATTTGGCTTTGGAGTATTTATTAAAAGCTGGACAAATTTATAAAGAATTATTTGGAGAGAACCATCCTGAGGTGGCAAGTAACTACAATAATTTAGGGGCTGTTTATTCTGATAAAAGCAACTTTGATTTGGCAGCGCAATATTTTCTTAAGTCCTTACAAATAGCAAAAGAAATATTTGGTGAAAATCATATGAATGTATCTGATACTTACAGTAATTTAGGGCTTGTTTATGCAAGTAAAAAAGACTACAATACAGCATTGGAATATAATTTTAAATCTTTACAAATTCGAAATGAAATACTTGGTGAAAAACATACCGACGTAGCAACAAGTTATAATAATATTGGGCTTGTTTATTGGGATAAAAAAGACTACAATACAGCATTAAAATATTATTTTAAAGCTTTGCAAATCGATAAGGAGTTGTTTGGCGAAAAACATTCTTATGTGGCTAAAAGTTATATGAATATAGGGAATGTTTATAAAGTTAAAAGAGAATATGATAAGGCATTACAATATTATCAAAAAGGAATAGCAAGTAGTTTAAGAAATTTTAATGATACAGTTAATATTTATTCTGTTCCTATCATTGAAGATTATATGAATTGGATTCATTTAATACAATGCTTGCAAACAAAAATAGAAATATTGGCTAATAAATCCCCTTTGGCAAACTTAGGAGTAAGTCTTCGACACTATCAGGCCTGCGATACATTAATATCACAAGCACGCCAGTCAATTACCACAAAATCGGACAAACTTGCCCTCGGCGAATATGCTAGCGAAGTTTATATAGCTGCTGTTAATGTTTGCGTAAAATTGTCTGATAATCCCCCGAGTCCCTTTTCAAAGCAAGATTTTCTGGAGCAAGCCTTCTACTTTTCCGAAAAAAATAAATCCTCTGTACTATTGGAAGCTCTTGCTAGTGCCGAAGCTCAAAAATTCGCTGGAATCCCTGACTCTTTACTAAGTATTGAGCATAATTTACAAATTAATATTGCTCTATATAAAACGATACTTGCCGAACAGCCTGATAGTGCAAACAAAATATTATTTGAGAATAAACTTTTCAATGCTAATCGCCAATACGACGAACTGATAACTCTTTTTGAAAGTCAGTATCCTGAATATTTCGAACTAAAGTACAATCGTAAACCTGCATGTGTTGAAGAAATCCAAAAAATACTGGATGATAAAACCGCTATTATAAGTTATTTCACAGGTGACAGCATTATAACAATTTTCACTGTAACAAATAAAAACATGGATATTAAAACTGTCCCTGCCGTTGAAAACCTAGCTCAGGATATACGTGATTTTCGTAATGGTCTTCTTTATACCAGTAGTTCAAGATTTTCTGATGCATATAAAAAACATGCTTTTAAAATGTATGGGCAACTAATCCCCGAAAATTTAGATGAAAGAATTCAAAATCTTATAATTATACCTGACGCCGAGTTAAGTATGATACCTTTTGAAACTCTGTTAACAGAAAACCTTGAGGATGAAGACTGGAAAGAATTGCCTTATCTGATAAAAAAATATAATATTTCGTATTCATATTCAGCTAACTTATTTTACAAAACCTTTCCCAAAGAATTAACAAATAAAATCGAATATACTGATTTAAATGATTGGCTTGCATTTGCTCCAGTATTTGATGATCAATCCAGCGCAAGTGTAACTTTGCGAACTCGGGAATTATTAAGAGAGTTTGATAATTTCTCAAGTGATACAATTGGGAAAAGAGGAACTTTAATTTCCGGAGAATATATAAGTCCTATTCTAGCTTCACAAAATGAAGTTGAAGAAATTTTTAAGCAATTTGATCAAAGAGGTAAAAAAGCTTTAGTACAAATAAAACAAAGTGCAAATGAAAAATTTTTAAAATCTGAAGAAATAGAAAAATATAAATATTTACATTTTGCTACACATGGATTCGTCAATACTGAAAAACCTGAGTTGTCGGGAATATTGTTAGCGCAAGATTCTACAATTAACGAAGATGGAATTTTATATTCAGGCGAAATTTATAATCTAA
This sequence comes from Bacteroidota bacterium, assembly GCA_042584405.1. Lineage (GTDB taxonomy): Bacteria > Bacteroidota > Bacteroidia > Bacteroidales > UBA12077 > UBA12077. Next base: position 22,544 of record JBHOSR010000027.1, on the reverse strand, counting down.
AATTAAATGCCGATTTAACAGTTCTCTCTGCTTGCGAAACAGGTTTGGGCGAAATAAAAAAAGGTGAAGGCTTGATTGGATTAACAAGAGCCTTGCTATTTGCAGGCAGTAAAAACATAATAGTTTCACTATGGAAGGTTGCTGACGAATCTACATCTGATTTGATGATTGATTTTTACAAAAATCTACTGGAAGAAGAACAAGAAAAACAAGAATTTTCAAAAGCATTACAACAGGCAAAGCTAAAAATGATAAATGAAGGAAAATATGCTCATCCATTTTATTGGTCACCTTTTATTCTTATCGGAAAGTAAAAATTTTGTTAAGGATCAAATGCTTTATGCATTACAATAATAAGCATAATGAATACATATTTTGCATTTCAAGCAATTTGCTATTTCTAAAAACTAAAACAATTCTGCTCTTCTAGATAAGTACAAAGTTTAATAGTTTTTTTCTCGTTCTGATAGCTTTTATATTTTTGAAAGGTAATTTACTTTCTGACAAGAAAGAATAGTTAATTGGTACTGTTTGATACTGAAATAAGCGAAGCGTTCTCCTGAGACGAAGTCGAAAAATTTATCATGATTGGTTCGGTAAGTACGATAGAAAATTTCTCACTTCGTTCATGAGAGAAGTTGTTTTAGTTTTTCCCAACGCACTTTTGTGCTTTGCTCAATTAAGGAGTAGGAATAAATCTCTATATTTGTTTATATAAAACTTAAATTTAAAATCAGAATTTAACTATGTACTTTAAAAAAATTAAAATTGCTTCAAAAATTTCCTGCACACTTATTCTATTCTTTTTGTTTACAATGCATATGTATGCTCAGAATGATAACAATTCATTAAGAATACAGAATTGGGAAAAACTTTGGAATCCTGCATTTGTAGATGATTATGCAGACAAGTATATTGAGCTTGAAGTAAAATGGATTGGTGTTGCAACTAATTTAATGGACGCATGTGCAGCAAAAAAACCATATAATAACGGAAGCTGGATTCAAGTTGGAATTGCTAAGAAAGATGATAAATTAAATCCTAGTTTGAACCAATATACAACTCAAAAATGGAAAGCGTTTGTAAAAAAGGAATATTCAGATAAATTATTTGAATTGAATTCAGATGAAAATATAAAAATATTTGCAAATGTAAAAAAACATAAAAATATGTTGGGAAACTACATTGTTCTAGAGATTAATAAGATAGAAATAATTCAATAATATAGCCATCTCAAAACTTAAACAATTAGTCTAAAAAAAGTAAGATCATGGCTAAGAAAAAAGGAATAGTAAAGAAAATCATTTTCGGAATTATTGGAACAATAATACTTTTCATACTAATTACAATTGTTAGCATAATATTTGTATTTAAAAATGCGCCTGTTATATCGAAAGGACAACCTATAGAGAACTATAGTGAACATAATTCTGCTCTTTTAATTGTTGACATTCAAGAGGTCATAACTGGAAATTTCTCAATTTATCCTAGCCTTCAGGAAAATTCAGAGAAATTAATTTCCAAAATTAACCAGGCTGTTGACAGCTTTGAAGTACATCACTATCCAGTTATTTATGTTCGAAGTGAAATTGCAAATCCCTTTATAAATCTAATTAATAATTCATATGCAAAAGGTAGCCCTAAAGTAAAGTACGATAAACGGCTGAAAGTAATTTCAAATCTAGAAGTTGTCAAGACAGGCGAGGACTCTTTCAGAAAAACAAAATTAGATGACCTCCTAATTAAAAATAAGGTTAATGAATTATATATTGTTGGATTAGACGCTGCAGGATGTGTTAATACTACTGTACAAGCTGCTCAAAACAGACAATATAAGGTAAATATTATTAAAGAGGCTGTAATATCTAAATCTGAAAGAAAGACTGATAGTATGATAATGAAATTCAAGGAAATGGGAGTGAAAGTTATCAGCATGGATAGTTTAAATATAATGAAATAAATGAAATACACCAACGCACAACAACGGTCCTTATTGCATGCAGGGGTTTGGTGGTTTTTTGACAATTTTAGTTACCTTGCCTGCCGGCAGGCAGGTCTTTAACTTTCGGTGACGGGGTCGCTGAAACGCGGCGGCAACTATGCGAAGCGTTCTCATGAGAGAAGTGATTAATTCCGTACAGTTTCATACCTGAGGACCGTTACAAATAATGCGCCTTTTTTGAATTCAAGAAACTTAATCTCTTTTGAAAAGTTAGTAAATCATGAATCTTAATTAGCAGTTTGACAGCTATTTTTAGGATTGGTTCAGTAAGTGTGATAGAAAACATTTTTTGCCCACCCGTTTTTGCAGCTGACAGCTGCACAGTGAAAATTAATACTTTTTAGCAGCTTCGCTGCCAAAAAGTATGATTTTCTTGATTTAGAATATTATTGCTACTTTAATTAAAATCACATCTAAATTAAATATTTACTAAATTGCATACATGCTATTAACAAAACTTCATATACCAACTCCAAGTAAAAATCTGGTACATCGTTCAAGCCTTTTCGATAAATTAAATGCAGGACTGAACCGAAAATTAATATTAGTTTCTGCTCCTGCTGGATTTGGTAAAACCTCTGTAGTTAGCGACTGGATTAATCAAAAATCAATACCTGCTGCCTGGTATTCAATTGATCATAACGATAACGAATTAGTTGATTTTTTAAGTTATATAATTATGGCAATCCAGGGAATACAAAAAGATTTTGGACACAGTGCATTAGAACTTCTAAATTCGCCAAATCAGACAAGTCCTGAATCTATTGTAAATCTTTTAATAAACGATACGCTTAGTATCGAGAAAGATTTTTGTTTAGTTCTCGACGATTTTCATTTAATAAATATTATAGCAATATCTAACATTGTCGCTTACCTGGTAGAACACATTCCTGAAAATGCGCATGTAATTATAGTTACCAGATCTGATCCTGTATTACCTTTAGCAAAATTAAGAAGTCAGAATCAATTAGTTGAACTACGATCATCAGATCTTAGCTTTTCTACTAATGATATTTACGAACTTTTTAATAAAAAACTAAAAATAAAACTTTCTGGTGAAGAAATTAGTGCTCTTGAATCCAAAACTGAAGGTTGGATTGCTGGTTTACAATTAACTGCGCTTTCAATTCGGGGCCGTGAAAATATTTCTGATTTTATTCACAATCTGAAAGGTGATAACCGATATATTATGGATTATCTGATAGAAGAAGTATTAAAGATTCAATCAGAAGAAACAAAAGAGTTTTTATTGCAAACATCTATTTTAGAGCAATTTTCTACGCTCTTATGCAATGCAGTTTTGAACAGGAATGATAGTCATATTATTCTTGAAGAATTGGAAAAAAATAACATGTTTATTATTCCACTCGATAACGAAAGACTTTGGTATAGATATCATCATCTTTTTGCCAATTTATTAAAACAAAGGCTCCAGTTTAAAGGCCAGGCTAAAATTGAAGAGCTTCATAATAACGCCTGTGATTGGTTTGAACAAAATAATATGTACAATTACGCCATTGAGCATGCATTAAAAATAAATAACTTTGAAAAAGCCGTACAAATGTTGGGTGAAACAGCAGAATATTTATGGGAAACCGGACATCATTCTGCAATAATTAAATATGGCGATTTAATACCTGATGAAATCATAAAAAAGAATATTGAATTCTGTTTATACTATTCATGGATACTGATCTCAACCGGTAAAATTCAAAAGGCCGAACCGTTCTTGCATAGTGCCGAAGAGAATGCCAACCGGATTATCAACAGCAAAGACTCATCCGAAAAAGATATTGAACACCACAAAAAGTTACGGGGTAAAATAGCTGTAGCGTTTGCATTGATGTATGTAAATGAAATGCGTTCGGAGGAAATCATAAAGTATTGCAAAACAGCTATGGATAATCTGACTGATGAAGATCCGCTTTGGTATGGCTGGGCCTGGTATTCAAAAGCCCGGGCGGAAATGGTATGGGAAAATACCAAGGAAGTACCGGAAGCTTTAAACATTGCCCTGGAATATGCTAAAAAGTCGTGTAATTTGTATCTTATCTCTTTGATTGCCATTCGTATTGCATACAATAATCAACGAATGGGATTTTTTAAATCGGCTTTTAAAACATGTTCCGATCTTTTAGAGTATATGAAAGAAAGCGGTTATTCTCAAATTGCTAAAGCTGAATGGACATTTGCCGGTGTTTTTTCAATGATGGCATTCGTACAATACATATGGGCAGATTTTGAAGGTGCTGCTCAAAGTGCAAAAATTGCGTATGATTTATCTAAGAATGAAGCGAATCTTTCACATAAATTATTGGCCTTATTAGTCAAATCCAGCGTATTACAAGGACATGGAGATTCTGTCGGAGCATTAGAAGTATCAAATGAATTGGAGCTTATAATTAAACAAAATAAAGGCTTTCCTTTTTTTACTCCGGCATTTGTTTCTTTAAAGATTGAAATACTTTCGGAATTAGACCAAATTGATATGGCTGAAGACTTTATTAAAGAGTATGGATTGGGTATTAAAGAACAGAAAACGGATTTAAATGAATTTGCTTACGCAGCTTATGCTCGGTTATTACTCAAACAAAACAAATTGGATGATGCTGAAAGTATGCTTGCTGAACTGTATAATTTAGCAGAAGCCGGTAAACGAATTGAGAGATTGGTTGAACTTAAAATCTTATATGCCATGTTGTATAAGATGAAAAGTAATCATGAAAAAGCAATAACCGCTTTGATTGAGGCCATGGAATTTGCCGTTGAAGAAAATATACTTATTGGTTTTGTTGAAAACCTGAAACACATTCATGATTTATTGAAAGACGTATTTAAGATTCAGGCTACAAAAAAGACCAATATCCCAAAATATTTTATTGATAATCTAAAAAATGTAATAGAAAGAAAAGAGAAATTAAAAAAGTCAGATTCAGAAGTTGATTTAAGCACACGTGAAATTGACACCCTAAAACTAATTGCTGAAGGTTTAAATAATCAGGAAATAGCCGATAAAATGTTTATATCACTTAATACTGTTAAATCACATATAAAGAACATCTACATTAAACTTGAAGTAAATAGCCGCACACAAGCAATAGTAAAAGCAAGTGAACTTGAAATAATCTAATAAACAGACTTTACTGTATAATAAAATAGTTGTAAAATGATAAAATCACCCTTTTGGGTGATTTTTTATTAGTGGGTGGTCCCTACCTTTGACTCAAGTTTTAATATTAAAAATAATGAAGGGAGATACAAAGATTAAAATCCAGGGACATCTTGATAAGAAATGGGAACATTGGTTTAATGGTATGGCAATTAGTTATGAAGGTAACAATACAATTCTTACAGGATCTATAAAAGACGATGCATATATACACGGGATTTTAAATCTGATTCGAGATTTAAACTTGAAGCTTATTTCAGTTAATCCTTCATTTGAAGAAAATGAAAAATAAAATTAAATAATCAAAAACTAAAAAATAAAAATTATGAATTCAAAAAAAGCAAAAGAAATTGAAATGGCAACCAGCGTTATTGACCAGTCGCAACGCAAGGCTGCCAAAGTTGCAGGATTCACTTTGATTTTCGCAATAGCAATTGTGATCTTTGCAAATTATAGTGTCACCTTTCGTTTTATCGTTCCAGATGCTGCAGAAACTGCCCGGAACTTAATGGCGCATGAAACATCATTTCGTATCAACATTTTTTGTAATCTGATCTACCTTGTAACCCTGATTATAATGTCCACATCGCTATACGTGATACTCAAGCCAGTGAACAAGAATTTTGCCCTAACTGCGGCATTCAGTAGGTTTGTATATGCTTTAATGTGGGTCTTTATGGCAATCAACACATTTAATGCGATACGTCTTCTCGGTGACACTGCTTACCTGTCGGTATTCGAAACAGATCAATTGCAGACCCTGTCGAGACTGCATCTAAGCAGCAGTTGGGACGCATACTATGTTGGCCTGCCGTTCTGGGGATTAGCTTCCGCGGTATGCAGCTACCTATTGTTCAAGTCAAAATATATACCAAGAGCATTGGCTGCCTTTGGGATTATCTCGTCCGTATGGTGCGTGTTCTGTGCTTTTACTTACATCATTTTTCCCAACTTCGATAAAATGGTTCACGCAGGGTGGTTCGATGTGCCTTTGGTTATCTTCGAAATAATATTGGGTTTTTGGCTTCTGTTCAAGGGATTAAAGCCAGCTCGGCAGACTCAGCCGAATCTAATAAATCAATAAAAATTATAAATATCTAATAATAAAATTACATCTATGGTAAATAAAGTGTTCACACTCAAAAAAAACGCAAGACTTGCCGGCTTACTTTATCTTCTTGTGATAATAACAGGCGTCTACAGTGTTATATTTGTATCATCGCGAATTTTTGTACAGGGAGATGTTATTACTACTTGCAAAAATATCCTCGCCAATGAGTTTTTATTTAGAACGAGTATAATTAATGATTTTATAAGTAACACCATTTTCTTGTTATTAGTGCTGGTTCTATACAGATTGTTTAAACAGGTAAATGAGCATCAGGCGAAACTTATGGTTGCATTTGTGATTGTGCAAATACCTTTTGTTTTTTTTATAGAGGCACTCAATATAACTTCACTTATGATTGTTAAAGCCGAAATATTGAAAACATTAGAACCTGGTCAGAGACAAGACTTGTTAATGCTATTGTTTAAAATTAATGAATATGGAGCTTTGACATTAGAAATTTTCTGGGGTTTATGGCTTATACCACTTGGTCAATTAGTTTATAAGTCGATGTTTATTCCACGTATTTTTGGAATATTACTAATTGTTGCGGGTATAGCTTATATAAATGACAGTTTTGTAGCTATACTTTTTCCCAGTTACAATCCGATTTTTAGCAAACCTACACTTTTATTAGTAGCTATTGGAGAAATTTCAATAATGCTTTGGCTTTTAATTAAAGGCGCAAAAAATAATATATCAACAATTGAAAAACAATAACAACAATAAACAGTTTCGCATTTGGACAGTAAACAAAAAAAGAAAAACAACGAACCGCTAACATTGGGTTTTTGGCTTCTGATTAAGGGATTAAGGCCATCCTGGTTGGCTCAGCCGAATCAGGTAAATCAATAAAAACTATAAAAATCTAATAATAAAATAACATCTATGGATAATAAAGTGTTCACATTCAAAAAGACTGCAAGACTTGCGGGCTTTATGTTTCTCTTCTACATTGCTATCAGCTTCATCTCCATGGCCATATCCAACCAAGTAACAAGCGGTGCCTATGGAGTCGAAGCAAAACTCGCAAGCATTGCTCAACATGTGCCTCTTGTGCACTTGTCTGCCTTGCTCTGTCTTCTTACTTTCTTTGTTGCAACAGTTTTGGCCGTAGCGTTATATGTGCTCACTCGCAATCAGAATCCCTACATCGCGTTACTGGCCTTATGCTGTCGCGTCGCCGAGGGTATGATCATTGCATTTTCCGCAGTATGGACGCTGGGGCTGCTGTCGGTAGCGACTGCGAGCACTGTGGAGGCTGCACCTGCCTCTGCTGCAGCGCAAGCCCTCGGGGATTTTCTGCTGCAACAAGACGGTTCGAGTATTCTTGTCTCTTCAATATGCTTTGCTGTGGGCAGCACCTTATATTCCTACCTCTTTTTGCGTGCACGAAGCATCCCAGTTTTACTGGCATGGTTTGGCCTTTTTGCATCAATACTGCTAGTGGTTGCACTTCCCTTGCAACTATTAGGATTCCTTCCCGAAGCCGTGAACATTTTCATCTGGTTACCAATGCTCGTGTTCGAAGTGACGTTTGCACTTTGGCTACTCATCAAAGGAGTCACCGCACCAGTGACCCAGTGAGTCAGCAAAACGGAAAGACACGGCTTTGAAAACCGCTATGTCATATTCACTCACTTAATACATCATTGCCTTTTAGAGAAATTTATTTCAGATATCAACAGTTGTTTATCATTATAAAAAACCTTAATAACAAATCGTATGGAAACAAATTTTAATTCACTTAAAAAGACCGCAAGACTTGCCGGTTTATTGTATTTTATTTGGGTATTAACAGGTATTTATGGTATAATATTTTTACCGTCAAAAATTATAGTAATGGGAGATGCAGTTGCAACCGCCAATAAAATACTCGCCAATGAATTTTTATTTAGAACAGGTATCATTAATGACCTTTTCAGTGCTACTATTTGTGTGTTTATGTTATTAGTTCTTTACCGATTGTTTAAACATGTTAATGAAGGTCAGGCTAAACTTATGGTCATTTTGTTTTTTTTGACACTTCCTGTCGTTTTTATAATGGAAGCATTCAATATTACCACCCTCATGATTTTAAAAGGTGAAGTTTTAAAGACATTTGAACTCAGTCAGAGACAAGATTTGGCTATGCTTTTTATTAAAATTAATGATTACGGAACTTTGCCATTAGAATTATTTTGGGGACTTTGGTTAATACCATTTGGTCAATTAGTCTATAAATCAGGATTTATTCCTCGTATAATTGGAGTATTTCTAATTCTTAATGGAGTAGCTTACATAATACCATGTTTTACATCGTTGCTTTTTCCCAACTACCAAACTCTTGTTTCACAATTTGCTATACCATTTTTGATTTTGGGAGAAATTTCAATAACTCTATGGCTTTTAATTAAGGGTGTAAAAATTAATATTTCAACAATAGAATGACAATAACTATGACAGACGGTTTCGTATTTAGACAGACCACAACTTAATTTACAATAATTGAATTAGAAAATATATTAACATTGATATGTATAAAAATTTACTAAAACTGGAGGATAAAATGAAATTAATAACTAAATTTTATGTTGTACTTATTGCACTAACATTAATAGGAAGCCAATTACGCGCTCAAAATTACATTGACAATTGGCCAAATTGGAGAGGGCCAAATTTTGATGGTAATTCACCAAATGGAACTCCACCAACTGAATGGAGCGAAACAAAAAATATAAAATGGAAAACCCCTATTCCAGGGAAAGGTTTAGGAACACCAATCGTTTGGGGAGATCAAATTTTTATTACAACAGCTATTGAACTTGACGAAAAAGCAACGGAAGAAGCTATCAAAAAACTTAAAAAAACTCATCCAACTTTTATGAAGGTTATGGGGATGTCAGGAACCACTGAGAATTTATTGCAATTTGTTGTTTATTCTATCAATAGAGAAACTGGTGAAATAAACTGGCAGAAAGTAGTTAGAGAACAATTCCCGTATGAGGGGATGAATGACCAGGGAAGCTGGGCTTCGGCATCTTGTGTAACAGACGGAGAACATATGATTGCCCACTTTGGTTCATACGGCACCTATTGTTTCGATATGAACGGAACATTAATCTGGGAAACAGACCTGGGTGACATGAAAATTTATAATGCATTTGGTGAGGGATCTTCTCCATTTATCTATAAAGATAAATTAGTAATTGTTTGGGATCATTTGGAACAATCAAAAATATTTGTACTAAATAAAATTACAGGGAAAGAAGTTTGGCAGAAAGACAGAAAAGAAGCATCAACCTGGGTCTCTCCAATTGTTGTTGAAATAAATGGTAAAGATCAGATAATTGTACCCGGCGATGTTAAATCATTTGGCTATGATTTGGAAAATGGGGATATAATCTGGGAACTTGCCGGATTAGGAGCGGGACCTATTTCTTGTCCTGTATTTGATGGAGAAAGAGCCTTTTTAATGAGTGGATATGGAAAAGTAAAAATAATACAAGCTGTAAATTTAAAAACTGCCAAAGGAGATATAGAAAACACAGAATCTGTTGTCTGGACAATAGAAAAAATCACATCATATGTCCCTTCTCCGCTACTGGTAAATGACAAACTGTATTTTCTGAGAGGGAGCTTTTCAGTATTGACTTGTGTTGATACAAAAACCGGAAAGATTTTTTACGAAACACAAAAACCTAAAGGAATGGGAGGTGCATATGCTTCACCAGTTTCTGCAAATGGAAATATTTATATTCTGGACAGAAAAGGGAATAGCTCAGTAATTAAAGAAGGAACTAATTTTAAAGTAATTGCAACGAATAAACTAGATGATAACTTTGATTCATCGCCTGTTGTAGTAGGAAAAGATTTATTCTTACGAGGTTATAAAAGTTTATATTGTATTTCTGAATAAATTACGGTTTATTCCCCGTATTTTTTAGGATATTGCTCATGATTGCAGGCATTGCTATATGAATGACAATAGCGACAACAGACAGTTTCGCATTTGGATAGCAAACAAAAAAAAAGAAAAACAACGCTCGCTAACATTGGGTCAAAAAGCATGCTAGTATTTGTAAAGGGTTGACAAGTATTTGTTATATTTGTTTCAGCGTCAACGAGTGATACTGAAACACGACGGCAACTAAGCGAAGCAAATTATCCCGCACAGCTTCAAACCCGAAGACCGCAACAAGGTAATTTTAATGCTTGAATGTTAATTTTTCGACAATAGAACCAAAAAAGAGAAAAGAATCCACCGTTCAAAAGCAAATTATGGCACTGCTCTCCCGCATGCTTCCTTGCCTACCATAAATTGTGTTCTTTCATCCCACATGCTTTACGCAAACTTTTTATACTAAAAAAAAATAAGATTTAACTTGAGTAACACGTTTTGAAATGGGCATTAAATCTTTTGAAAAGAAGTTGTAAAAATCTATTCATTACAAACTAATTTATTACAATATTTTATATAAAATTGACACCTATATATTTGAGATTACATCAAAAAATATTCTGTATTTAGACTTCTTTTAAGCAAAGATTTTTTTGTATTTTTGATATATATAATCTCATAGCGTGTGGTAAACATATGAGCAAAAAACTCCCAATACCGACATATGACAGGATAATTAAACTGATCAGAGTCAAGCTTGAGGGAAAAATAAAAATCCCTTTTTCTATAATTCTGTGGAGTGGGCAGAACTATAAGTTTGGATATGGGGATGAAAAATTCAGAATTATTGTTAAAAATATAGGGTCGCTGGTAACATTGAGTACCCTTGATGCGCTTCATATTGGAGAAGCTTACATGAATGGAGGTCTCGACTTTGAAGGTGATATTTTAAGCATAATTGCGCTACGAAGTCATTTTACAGATGTTCACCCACTGCTTAAATTCTGGCGTTTAATTATCCCTCTTTTCTCAAGAACAATAAAACAGAATCGAAAAAGCATTGCCACACACTACGATTTTGATCCTGACTTCTACCTTTTATTTTTGGATAGTTCCCGCTGTTATTCACAGGCGGTATTCTGTTCAGATGATGAACCACTTGAATCCGCTCAGATCAGGAAATTCGATTACGCGATAGAATCATGCAGATTAAAAGCTGGTGATCGAGTGCTTGATGTAGGTGGTGGTTGGGGATCTTTCACAGAATATGCAGGGAGAAAGGGGATACAGGTTACCTCTCTGACCATATCAAAAGAGTCTGAGAATTTTATAGCAAAACTACTTAAAGAAAAGAATCTCCCATGCAAAGTAATTAACACCGATTTCCTCGCTTACGAATGTGAAAATAAATATGATGCAATTGTTGTGCTTGGAGTAATGGAGCATCTTCCGGATTATCCGGCTGTAATTAGACAATTTAACTATCTATTGAAGCCCGGCGGACGCATTTATCTTGACGCAAGTGCTACTGATAGGAAATTTGACAATCCGGTTTTCATTACACGCTATATTTTTCCAGGGAGACATTCATTTTTTTGCCTACACGATTTCATGTCGGTAATTGCCAATGCAAATTTTGAAGTCATATCGGTTATTAATGACCGAATCAATTATCTTCTTACCTGTAAAGCATGGGCAGAAAAACTTGACTATGCACATGATGAAATATCCTCCCGCTGGGGAGAACATCTTTATCGAATGTTCAGAATATACCTATGGGGTTCAGTATACGGATTTCGAACTAAAGGACTTTCTGCTTACCGGGTAGTGATTGAAAAATACGATGATTAATAAACAAAAATCATGTATCAGAAATGAAACTATCAGGTAATATATTTAAATAGATTTTCTTCCGTTGAATTTGTGACTGCCAAGGTAACGCGGAAAGGGATAAAACCTCTCCGCCCCTCGCCGTAAGTAAGTTTGCTTTTATCGGATCGAAATACTAGTACCTAAATAATATCTGTTGCTGACACGTGTTCAAACTCAAGCGCGACGTAGGTTTACGGTTTGACAAAATTATGTTATCTTTAACTTTCGGTAACGGGTGACACTGAAACGACGGCTTCCAGCACAGCTTCATACTTAAGGACCGTTAACATATATAATTTGAAATCACTTAGTTGTGGGTCCACCCATTTTGGTAAAAACACTATCTATTGGTTCCCAAAGTTCAATTTTGTTCCCTTCTAGGTCCATAATATGAACAAATTTTCCATATTCATATTCTTCAATCTCGTCCACTATAGTCACTCCATTTGCTTTGAGTTTTCTTACCAAACCTTCAATATTCTGCACTCGGTAATTTATCATAAATTCTTTTTCTGACGGATCAAAGTATTCTGTATTTTCATCGAATGGACTCCAGTTCAAATAATTTATTTCGTCAGGTCGATTGGCGTTTCTGAATTCAAATGGTGAACCATATTCGGTAATAGCGAGTCCCAAGTTCTTACCATACCATTCTTTTGTTTCTTTAGGATTTTTTGAGCGGAAAAAGATTCCTCCAATACCTGTTACTTTTGGAGTTGTATCGTTCATAATTGTCTCTTTTTGTTCAAGTTTATCTGATAAATCTTTTTGTATTTCATCCTTTTTAGCAGATGGATTACAACCTGCAATTATCACTACAAGGGCCAGTATTCTGATTAGATTCTTCATTTTCGTTTTATTTTACTCTATTAGCATTGTAAAAACTTACCTTCCAATTTACACCAAATTTTATTTACATAGTAACAAAATTAGAATTTCAAGATATTTTTAAATTTGCTAAGTTTTATATAAAACATTTATAACTAAATTATTGTTTAATTGAATTAGATTACAAAGTAGAAAAGTAATGCTAGATTATTAGTTAATCTAACATTACTTATTTATAAGTTTATGTTTTACTCGTATCGTAAACTATTAACAGGATTCGCGGTTGCTGCTTTTATAGCTTGAGAACTCACCGTAATAACTGCAATAAGTAATCCTAAAATACCTGAAGCAATAAATATCCACCATTTTATTTCTACTTGATAAGCAAAATTCATTAACCATTTTTTCAGAAAGAAATAAGCTAATGGCCATGCAATAATATTTGCCCACAGTACCCATTTGGTAAATTCTGTTAATAAAATTCTAACTATTTTATAGACCGATGCACCCATTGCTCTTCGAATTCCAATCTCTTTTGTTTTATTTTCTGCCATGAAAGAAGCTAAACCAAATAATCCTAAGCATGCAATAAAAATTGCTAGAATTGAGAATATGATAAATACATCTCCTGTTCTGAATTCTTCACTATGTAAATTATCGTAATCATCTTCCATAATGTAATAGTCAAATGGAGTTTCAGTAACAAATTTATCCCATTTTTCGTGAATAAATTTTAACATTTCATTACTAATTCCTGTTTTCAGTTTTACAGAAATTAAATTCGGCTCATTTACAACTGGACTTGTTATAATCAATGACGCTACATCCTGGTGTAACGACCTGAAATTAAAATCTTTTACGACACCAATAATATTCCAGGTATATACTTCACCATAATAATTAGTAACCAATCTCTTTCCTACCACAGGTTCTTCAAATTTGAATTCATTAACGGCAGCTTCGTTAAGAACAACTGAAAAAGAATCTGTTCTCAAATCTTCAGAAAAGAATCGCCCCTCTTTCATTTTTAGTTCATAGGTTTCAGCAAAATCATGATCTACAGCAAGCATACGCGGAGCATAAGGTTTATTAGTAGCATCACCTTCAATTGCACAAGGCAAACCTCCGAACATACGAGCTGGCAGAGTGTTTGAAAAGGTAACTTTTTCAATAGCCGGATTTGATTCCAGTTCTTGTTTAAAGGAATTAAAAGAATTCATAATCTCATCAACTTTTTCAATAACAACAATATTTTTTTTCTCAAATCCAATGTCTTTATTTCTTAAAAGATTTAGTTGATTATAAATTACGAATGTACAAATGAATAAAGTTACTGAAATAGAAAACTGGAATATCACTAAGAAACTGCGAAACCAACTGTGTTTGGTACCTGATAATGCTTTTCCTTGAATTACATTTAATATCTTTGCAGATGATAAATAACCAGCGGAATACAATCCTGAAATTAAACCAACAACAACCGCTAATAAAGCAAGTGCAGGTAACACATAAATATTTGACAAATATCCAATTGACAGGTCTTTTAGTGTAAAACTGTTAAAATAGGGTAATACGGACTCAATAATTACCATACCAACAATTAACGATATAATACTCATTATTATAGATTCAAAAAGGAACTGTTTAAACAGACTCTTTCTTGAAGCGCCAAGCACCTTTCTTATTCCTACTTCTTTTGCCCTTGTAGCGGAACGTGCTGTAGACAGGTTCATAAAATTAATTATGGCAATAAACAATATGAAAACCGCTATTATTGAAAAAATATAAACATAAACAATATTTGAATTTGCCTCAATCTCATAATCAGTATGCGATTTTAAATGAATATCTGTGACTGGTTGTAATATATATCCAAAATAATTGCCGGCAGAAACAAAGTCTTCGAAATTAGCACCAAAAACAGCCTGTACTTCAGGTTCAATATACTTTTTAGCAACATCAAACATTTTATCTTTAATTGCTTCAATATCAATATTCTTATCAAGCATTAAATAAGTGAACGAAAAATCATTTGACATCCATGTTTCAAGTTCAGCAATCGGAGTACCAGCCATAGATGCTAAAATAGTATAGTGAAAATGTGAATTAGCAGGACAATCTTTAATAATTCCTTCTATTAGATATTCAGTGCCTTGAATATTTAGAGCTTTACCAACAGGCTCTTTATCTTCAAAATATTTTTTAGCAATTGATTCAGTAATAACAATTGTATTTGGTGATTTAAGAACTTGTTTGCAATCACCTTTTACAAATTCAACAGTAAAAATGTCTAAATAAGTACTGTCCACATAAAATAAACCATCTTCAATAAATTTCTTTTCATCATATTTTACAGTTGCTTCTGATACATCAATTTGCATCAGTACAACCCTTGTAGAATTAATTACTTCCGGTATTTCATTTACAAAAGTTCTTCCAACCGGAGCGCCGGTAACATACGCCTGTAACTTAGTTCCATTTAAATTTGCATCAATTCCAATCCTATAAATATTTTCCGAGTTATTATGGTACTTGTCATAACTTAGCTCATCAATAATAAAAAGGAATATTAAGATACTACAGGCCATCCCAATGGATAAGCCCATGATGTTTATGAAAGAATAGGTTTTATTCCGAATTAAATTTCTTATAGATACTTTAAAAAAATTACGTAGCATATGTTATATTTTTAGATTAGACATTTTCATTTAACATGCTAACAAAATGCCATTTTTTGTAATACATTTAATATTAAGTAATTAAATCTAAAAAGATATTACTATTTTTTATTTAATGTAAAAATATTTTACATTTAGGTAAAGTTTTTTTACGTTATCGTACAATTTAATTAAAAGAATGCAAAAGATCGGAAAAATATTAATCGTTGATGATGATAAAAACATATTGAAATCTTTAAAAATATTGCTCGAAGATGAATTTGATAGTGTTAAAACTATTTCAAACCCAAATTTAATTATATCCGAATATCAAAAGGAACAGTTTGATGTCGTTTTACTTGATATGAATTTCTCTGCAGGACTCAACACTGGTAATGAGGGAATTTTTTGGCTTAATGAAATATTAAAAATTGACAAACTTGCTACTGTAGTTTTAATTACAGCTTATGGCGACGTGAATCTTGCTGTTAAAGCAATGAAAGAAGGTGCTGCAGATTTTATTATTAAACCATGGAATAACGAAAAGCTCATTTATACAATCAAGTCTGCATTAAAAATAAAACAATCGCAATTAAAAATAGATAAGCTTTCAAAAGATAATGAATCGTTAAGCAGTGAAATAAGCAAACCCAAAGAAAAAATTATAGGCTCCTCTCCTGCTATGAATGAAATATTCTCATTAATTGATAAAGTTGCAACAACTGATGTAAATGTTTTGATCCTAGGCGAAAATGGTACAGGTAAAGAATTAATAGCAAGAGAAATACATAGAAAATCTAAACGAAGTTTAAAACCTATGATCAGTATTGACATGGGTACTATTTCAGAAACTTTATTTGAAAGTGAATTGTTTGGTCACAAAAAAGGAGCATTTACAGATGCAAAAGAAGACAGAACAGGGAGGTTTGAGATTGCCCATGAAGGAACACTTTTTTTGGATGAAATAGGTAATATTCCAGTTTCGTTGCAG
Organism: Bacteroidota bacterium; assembly: GCA_042584405.1. Classification (GTDB taxonomy): domain Bacteria; phylum Bacteroidota; class Bacteroidia; order Bacteroidales; family UBA12077; genus UBA12077. The sequence goes on along the minus strand of JBHOSR010000027.1, from coordinate 6,037 downwards.
TCAAAACTATTAACTGCTATACAAAAACAAGAAGTAACTCCAATTGGTAGTAACAATTCTGTATCAATAGACGTCAGATTAATAACTGCAACCAATAAAAATTTGGAAGATCTAATACAACAAGGCCTTTTTCGTCAAGATCTTTTTTACAGAATTAATACTGTTCTAATTGAATTACCGTCGCTTCGAAAACGACATGACGATATTATTCAAATTGCAGAATATTACTTAAAATTATATTCATTAAAATATGAAAAACCTTTACTAAAACTTAGTGAAAATGCTGTAAATGCTTTAATTCAATATCATTGGCCCGGAAATATTCGTGAGCTAAGACATACTATTGAAAAAGCTGTAATTTTAAGTTCTGGTAATACTTTGCAACCCATTGATTTTATGTTAAAACAAGAGTTAAAAACAAGCGAATGGCCCCTAAAATTCGAAGAAATAGAAAAGTTGGCTATTCAGCGCGCTCTAAAAAACAATTCAGGTAAAATGGTTGATGCAGCGAAAGAATTAGGCTTAACCCGGCAAACCCTATATAATAAAATTAAAAAATACAATTTGTAATCGTGATTAGTAAAAAGTTCTATGTCAATGTTTTAATAAGAATAATTCTTATTCTTATCACCTGTATAAGTCTAATACCCTTTTTACCAAAAGAAGAAAAACTATTTACAATAATATGTTTATTGGTAATATTAATAATTCAAGTTTATTTACTTTTAAACTATATTAATCGATTTAATCGTGAAGTTGCTAATTTCTTTTCTGCACTAAAAACAAATGATGCTTCATATGCATTTCACGACAAAGCGTTTCCTTATATTAGTGAGAAATTCAGAAATGATATAGAATCTGTACGAAATCAACTTTTCGACATAACTGAACAGAAACAAATTCAACAATCATATCTAAAGACCTTAATTGAAAATTCCCGAACCGGAATCATATCAGTTGGTCAACAAGGAAAAATCGATATTATAAATCGAAGTGCATTGGAAATTCTTAATATTAAAAGTATATCAAATTTAAAGGCATTAAATAGTATCCATGCGGGATTATATCATTTCATTAGCAATACAGCTTTTAGAGAAGAAGAAAAGATGATTATGATAAAAAGAGAAACTAAAGCAATTCCTTTATCGGTAAGAATTTCAGAATTTAAACAGAAAAAAGATACGTTTAAATTGATAACCTTTCAGAATATTGAATCGGAATTGAATGAAAAAGAATTATTATCTTGGCACAAGTTAATAAGAGTTTTAACTCATGAAATCAATAATTCCATTTCACCAATTAGTTCTCTTGCGAACTCTTTAGAGAAATTATTTATTAAAGAAAATGCAACTATTTCAACAGGAGATGTTACGGATAAGCTTATTCAAAAAACTTCGGAAGGTTTACAACTTATCTCTAAAAGAGGTGAAGGACTTATCAACTTTGTGAACAACTATAAGTCAATAGCTTCTTTAAAACAAATGGATTTTGAAAATATTAAAGTTGCCGAATTATTCTATAACCTTGAAATTTTATTGAAAAATGAACTGGCATCAAATAATATTGATGTTAGAATTGAAATATTACCTATTGATTTAGAAATTAATGCAGATAAAAAATATATAGAACAGATATTTATTAACCTTGTGAAAAATTCTATTGAAGCTATTGAAACAAAAGATGGAGTTATAAGATTAAAAGCTTTTAAAAATGAAGTTGATAAAATTACTCTTGAGATTATCGATAATGGTAAAGGTATACCTAAGGATTTAATTGATCAGATTTTTATTCCTTTTTTTACCACAAAAGAAAATGGATCAGGTATTGGACTAAGTTTAGCCAGACAAATTATACGATTGCATGGTGGCAATATTTCAGTTCAATCGGTTCCAGGTTTGGAAACAAAATTTACTATAGTTTTTAATTAAAATATTTAATCATGGATAGGTTTCAATTATTAGTTTTCGGAATTTTAAGCCTTATTATTATATATTCTTCAAGAAAACTATTGTTAAAACCTAAAAGTCACGGGTTTTATCGATTTTTAAGCTGGGAATGTATTGCATTTATGTTTGCTATTAATTATCCAGTTTGGTTTAAGGATGTATTTGCATGGAACCAGATTATTTCCTGGATTTTTCTGATATATTGCGTTATTCCACTTTTTGGAGGTGTAATCTTAATGAAAAAGAAGGGTAAATCTGAAGAGTCCCGTAGAGATGATACTCTCTTTAAATTTGAAAAAACCTCACAACTAATTCAGACGGGAATATTTAAATACATCAGGCATCCTCTTTATAGTTCTTTATTATTTCTTACCTGGGGTATTTATTTTAAAGATCCTATAAATCTGATTTTAGTATTTTCTATTGTATCATCAATATTTCTGTATCTAACCGCTAAAACAGAAGAAAAAGAAAACATTAAATATTTTAAAGATGAATATCGAGAATATATGAGACACAGTAAGATGTTTATCCCGTTTATTTTATAATACGATCTTAAACCTTTTATTCATTTTATGATCATATAAGTTATTAACCTTGTAACAAACAAATTATGAAAACAAAAATTACCAGAACTATTAAAGCTACATTACTGCTTACTTTTATTTATTCAAATTTACTTTTTGCTTCTTCTTCCGATAACGAAAAGGAACTGGAAGCCTTTTTAAATAAAATTGAAATTAAATATGAAAAGATAGCATTTGAGTTAGGCGATGCATATTGGAATTTCTATTCTGCCGAAGCTGAAGCAGATTTGAAAACACCAAAAGATAAATTCTATAATCTTTTAATAAACGATACTTTAAATACCCTAATCGAAACCTGGTATCCGAAACTTATCGAAATTCAAGATACCATTTTGCAAAGAAGAGTACATACCTGGCATAGAGTTTTAATATCTGCAAAGGTTGAGTATAATGATGAAATAATGCAGTTAAGAAATGAACTCGAAGAAATGTTGGAAGTTTCAGGAGATGCCAAGAAACCAAAGGGTGATTTTTCTGAAAAGATGTTAAAACTCATAGAACTAAGAAATAAAAAGGCCGTTGAACTGGGATATGATAATTATGTTCATCTAACATTTGAAATAAATGGTATTGGATACGAGTGGTTTATAAACTTTATTGATCAAATGGACAAAGCAACTATTGAACCTTATAAAGCTCTTGTCGAAAATATGAAAACCACCCAGGACCTTAAAGAGTTTGGACAAAAGGATGCATTTCAATTTATTGGACTTTACTATAGAAACAATGAGCCAACTGAACTTAAAAACGACAACAATATTGAAATGGTAAAAGTATCGTTGGCTAATATTGGAATTAATTATGATGATTTGCCGGCTAAATTAGTAGAAAAGCAACTACCTCCTGGAGTTGGAGGACAAGGTTTAATGATTAATATTCCTTACGATTTTCGGGCTGTTATGACTCTTGGAATGGAAATTTCTACTTGGATGCATGAAATGGGGCACGGATTACATGGATTATATAATTCTATCGATGAACCTATTCTTGAAGGTTATGAGTGGATTCCAGGAAATGCAAATCCTTCTTTTTGCGAAGGAATGGCTGAAACATCAGCCTGGCTTACAAGGAATTACGAATGGCAAAAAGAATATACTAATTTAACTGAAGATCAGATAAAGGAAAAACAAGATGCTCTTAACCAAGTTGCTCCTGCATATATACGTTTTCAAATCTTAAATTTTATGCGCGAAACTGAATTATATCTTCACCCTGAAAAGTCATACGAAGAAATTCAAATTGAATTGGCAAAAAAATATTTATTAATTGAATCGGATAAAATTAGAACTCAAAATCTTGAAAATATTATTTACGTTTCATATCCTTTGTATTTACAAAATTATTTAATAGCTGATATGGTTGCATGCCAGGTTCATAGAACTCTGGAAGAAAAATTTGGAAATGAATATGCGTTTAATAAAGATGTTGGTAAATATTTAATCAAGAATTTTTATAGTACAGGTGAATATTATGGTTGGAATGACCGATTAATAAAAGGAACAGGAAAACCTTTAGATATTGAAGCTTATCTACAATTTTATAAAATAAAATAGAATATTAGAATGAATGATCTCAGAAGAGATCATTCTCTTTTTATAAGAACACTGTTTTTTAGGACATTAAGAATGTGTCTGAATTTGGTTTCTGATTTTCAATAAAATTTATTGAATTTATCTGTAACTGTTTACTAACTTAGTCGTCTAACTTCAGAATAGTATAATAAAGTGATTAGTTTATAAATTGGAAAACGAAAATTACCCTTACAGGAAAGAATGAAAATACAAATTGAAAATCTGGATAAGATTTACAAAAATGGGAAACGCGCACTTTCAAATATAAACCTCGAAATTGAAAATGGAATGTTTGGTTTGCTTGGACCAAATGGTGCAGGTAAATCAAGCCTGATGCGAATACTAGTAACTTTAATGAAACCTTCAGAAGGTAAAGTTAATGTTAATGGATTCGATTTAATGAAAAACAGAGGTGAAATTCGGAAAATGTTAGGTTATCTGCCTCAAGATTTCAGATTTTTTACCAAATTGAAAACATGGGAATTTTTAAATTATGCAGCCGGATTATCAGGAATAAAAGATAAAAAAATCCGTTCAGAAAAGGTTGATGAATGGCTCGATAAAGTTGGACTATTTGATGTTCGAGAACGCAGCGCCAATAAACTTTCAGGAGGTATGAAACGTCGTCTAGGAATAGCACAAGCTTTAATAGGCGATCCTCAAATAATTGTTGTTGACGAGCCAACAACTGGTTTAGACCCTGAAGAACGTATAAGATTTAGAAACATTTTATCCGAACTAAGTCAAAAAGAAGTAATAATTATACTCTCTACTCATATCGTTGGCGATATTTCAAGTGTATGTAAAGATCTTGCATTATTAAACAAAGGAAAGGTTGGGTTTAATGGTTCTCCAGAAGAATTAATTACTAAAACAAAAGGTCATGTTTGGCAGGTCACAACATCAGGATTTGAATATGAAATGTTAAAAGAAAAATACGCCATCATTTCAACGATACCCTCAGAAGATGGATGGGAAGTTCAGTTAGTTGGTGATAAATTAAACGTTAAAAATGCTGTCGAAATTGAACCCAATCTTGAACATGCATATGTATATTTTATGGAGTACTTAACCGACCAAAACAAGTTTTAATCATGAATTCATTTCAAACCATAAGAATTGTTGCTCGATTCGAAATGAAAACCCTCCTTCGTAGTTGGTTTTTTAGAATCTTTGCTGGACTGTTTATTTTAGGAATTGGAATATTCAATGTTTTAGTTTTTGTTGAAGGTAGTGGCGCTCCATGGTTATACAGAGCTTTACCTGCTGCTATACCTTATGCAAATCTTATTATCTTAAATTTAGGACAAGCAATTGTTGCTGTATTTCTTGCCTCAGAGTTTTTAAAACAAGATCGTAAAAACGATACTGTTGAAGTTATTTATGCCCGATCAATGACAAATGGGCAATATATAATCGGTAAAGCTCTCGGGGTTATTTCGGTATTTATTATACTTAACTTAATTATTCTAATTATGGGAATCGGATTTTCTTTCCTTAGTGCCGATTCTGCTAAAGGAATAGGAGAATTTTTCTTATACCCTATTTTAATAAGTATACCAACTCTTGTATTCATTTTAGGTTTGTCATTCTTTTTAATGACATTACTTAAAAACCAGGCTATTACATTTATTCTATTGTTAGGATATATTGCCATTACTATATTCTATTTAAACGAAAAGTATTATCATCTATTCGATTATATTGCTTATAAGATTCCTATAATGAATTCTATGATTGCGGGATTTGGAAATCTTACCGAAATTATTATACATCGTAGCATTTATTTCTTGATAGGTACAGGACTAATTTGTTTTACGGTATTTAAATTAAATAGATTACCACAATCAAGAGCATTTAGTTATTTACCTCTAACCTTAGCATTTGTTTTTATCAGTTTAGGATTTTATTTAGGCTATTCTTACATTAATAT
>JBHOSR010000026.1:0-28065 GCA_042584405.1 Bacteroidota bacterium | reverse complement strand
TGGGTTGGGATATTTACCAGGGTGATGAGGATATACTTCCAAGTTGCATTTTGGGAATTTGTTATTCGTTAAAGTAATCTCCGAAGTAATTATAGTAATGAACGTTGACATTGTTTACTCTGTTCCTGTTCATCATTTGAAAATACCATTCAATAACTGAAAAATAGAAAAATGAAAATAATATCAGTAGTTGGGGCACGCCCAAATTTTATGAACCTTTCATGCTTGTTGTATTTTTAATCAATTTATATTATCATTTTAGCATGAAAGCTCACGAGCAGGCAATGGCGTTGAATTGTGCGAGCGAGTAACAAAAAATCTCTAAACTAGAAGTATCAAAACCATGAAAATTATATCTGTCGTAGGCGCAAGACCAAACTTTATGAAGGTTGCTCCATTTATTCACACTATTAAAGAGTATAATGGAAATTTAAAGGCTAATAGCCAAGAGCTAATATCTCATTTATTAGTGCATACCGGACAACATTATGATGATCGCATGTCACAAGCTTTTTTCGCCGCCTTAAATATTCCAGATGCAGATATTAATTTGGGAATTGGTTCTGGTTCACATGCCGAACAAGTTGGCCATTCAATGATTGAGTTAGAAAAGGTTTTCATCCAGGAAAAACCCGATTGGGTAGTTATTTATGGCGATGTAAATGCTACCATGGCTGCAACAGTAGCAGCAAAAAAATTACATATCAAAGTATGTCATGTGGAGGCAGGATTGCGCAGTGGTGATATGAAAATGCCCGAAGAAATTAATCGACTGGTAACCGATCGTTTGTCCGATTTATTATTGGTGCCCGATAAACTTTCTATTGAAAACCTAAAGCAAGAGGGTGTGCCTGATTCTAAAATTAAATTTGTTGGTAACATCATGATTGATACTTTAGAAGAAAACCGCTTAAAAGCAGAAAAATTATCTATTCAAGAAATTACAAAACTTGAAATACATCCCGAAAATAAAAACAAAGAAGTTAATATCACTGGTAAATATGCATTAATGACCATGCACAGGCCTTCAAATGTTGATAATAAAGAAATACTCACCGCTCTTTTTAATTTTTTATCAGATGAAGTTACAGCAAATATGCACCTGCTATGGCCAATTCATCCTCGTACCGAAAAACAACTGAAAGCATTTCACTTATGGGACAAAGCAATTCATAATCCTAAATTATTCTTATTACATCCTTTAAGTTATCATGAAATGCTACGTTTAAATATGTCAGCTCATATAATGCTTACTGACAGTGGTGGATTACAAGAAGAATGCACGGTATTAGGAACTCCTTGTTTAACGATGCGTTGGAATACTGAACGCCCTATTACCTTGCGTGAGCATGGCGGTGCCAGTGTTTTGGTGGGTAATAATATTGAAAGAATTCGAAAAGAATTTTTTTATACAATAAAACAGGAAAGAAAACCTGAACGACCAGACCTTTGGGATGGAAAAACAGCGGAGCGTTGTTTAAAAGCAATTTTACAGTATAGTTCTTGATTTACTTTTCATCCTCAACGATGGACAAATCATTCTGTTTTGTGGACCAAGGAGTTGGTTTGGCAGAATACTAAAAATATTGTGAAGTATTTTTTGAATAAAATAAAAGATTAAAGCAAAGTAATCATATTGCTCCACAATGTGGATAAGCTGCTCGAAAAGCTTATATAAATTTTGTTTCTATTTTTATATTGAGTATTTTTACTCATTATATTGAGTAATTTGTATATCATGTTTGAAAGACCTGAAATTCACATACTTAAAAAGAGGATTAAAGAACCCCGTAAATTAATTCAGGTGGTAATGGGGCCACGCCAGGTTGGAAAAACAACCATGGTAGGTCAGCTTTTTCAACAAATTTCATTTCCCGGCTTATTCGAATCTGCCGATGCCATTGCTGCAGGTAACTCAACCTGGCTGGAACAAATATGGGAAACTGCCCGCCTTAAACTTAAAACACAAGATTCAAATGAATTTTTACTGATTATTGACGAAATTCAAAAAATTTCCAACTGGAGCGAAATAGTTAAAAAACTTTGGGACCAAGATTCTTTTAATAAGCTACCAATAAAAGTAATTATCCTGGGATCTTCACGTCTTTTATTACAACAAGGATTAACCGAATCATTAGCCGGTCGTTTTGAAACCATTTACCTTACACACTGGACATTCTCCGAAATGGAAAAAGCCTTTGGCTGGAATTTCAATACATATGCATGGTTCGGTGGATATCCTGGCAGTGCAACATTAATTGATGATGAAGACCGATGGAAAAAATACATCCGTGATTCCTTAATTGAAACGAGCATCTCGAAAGATATCCTTATGCTTACCCGGATAGATAAACCTGCATTACTTAAAAATCTATTTGAGCTGGGAAGTATTTATTCAGGACAAATCGTATCATTTACTAAAATGCAGGGGCAACTCCAGGATGCAGGCAACACAACAACCCTATCGCATTATCTTCGGCTTTTAGAAACCGCAGGTTTATTAGGTGGATTAGAAAAATATGCCCATACTACCATACGTAAACGCTCAAGCAGTCCAAAATTTCAGGTTCATAACAATGCTCTGCTAAGTGCACAACAAACGAAAACCTTTTCAGAAATTCTGATAAATCCAGTTGAATGGGGGCGAATTGTTGAGTCAACAGTTGGAACGCATCTCGTAAACCAGGCCATAAGGGAGCATTATTCTGTTTATTACTGGCGTGACAGAAATGATGAAGTTGACTTTATACTTGAAAGTCAAGGAAAAATTATTGCCATTGAAGTAAAAAGCAGTTTTTCCAAAAACAAAAAAGGAATGGACGCTTTTAAAAAGAAATTTAACCCTCATAAAATTTATTTTATTGATAATAAGACCTTATCATGGAATGACTTTTTAAAAATTAATCCAATTGAACTATTTTAATTTTATTGTATTTTGGACTTCACCTTAAAAACATATCAGGCATTTTTAAAAACTTTAATTAAGCAGGACTATCATTTCCAAGCTTTTCAGGAATATATAAATAAGCCCGAAAAAAGAGCTATTATTTTACGCCACGATATAGATAAGCTACCTGAAAATTACTCACTTCGCTTGTGAGATCTCTCGCCTGTTTAAAACAGGCTTCGCTTAGTTCATTGCGATTTGCTCAAATACAATATGAGCTGGGAATAAAAGGAAGCTATTATTTTCGCATTGTGCCGCAAAGTTTTAGTCCAGAGATTATTAAGCAGATTGCTGCACTGGGGCATGAGATTGGTTATCACTACGAGGACATTGACCTTACGGTCAAGTCAATGAAAAATGAAAAATTAATAATTAATAATAAGGCTGAAATAGTTAATCAAGCAATTGAATTATTTGAAAAGCATTTAGCTGAGTTACGAAAATACTATCCGGTGAAAACCATTTGCATGCATGGTAGCCCTTTATCGAAATATGATAATAAACTTATATGGGAATATTATAACTACCGCGATTTTGGATTAATAGGCGAACCTTATTTTGATGTTGATTTTTCAAAAGTTTTGTATTTAACAGATACCGGAAGAAGATGGAACGGCGAGAAAGTGAGTGTGAGAGATAAGGTGTCGGCGAGAAATGGAGAAGAGGAGACCATGAGTCTGTTTAATTTTAGGAAAACAAAAGATATTATTCGGGCTGCAGAAAAAGAAGAATTACCTGACAAAATAATGTTTACTTTTCATCCACAGCGATGGACAGACAGGCCCTTGTCTTGGGCAAAAGAATTGGTATGGCAAAATACGAAGAATGTGGCTAAATATTTTTTAAATAAAATATGAAAGTAGTTTTTGGTATGGTACTAAGCACAATTGACTTTACCTCTTAAAGTATGCATATTTGCAATTGAATTGTAGATTGACATAAAACTATTTTATTTTTTCCCTTTTTATAAAAAACAGGACAAATGTGGAGTTGGATTCCATAAAATTCCTTATTTTTGTTTTATGATTAAACGAATTGCTTCTAACCGATTAAAAGATTTACATGGTAAATTTAAAGTGGTTGCCGTAACCGGACCACGACAATCAGGAAAGACTACTCTGGTAAAGTTTGTTTTCCCTGATAAACCTTATGTTACTTTGGAAAATCCCGATAATAGGCAATTTTCAATTGATGATCCCAGAGGCTTTTTATCTCAATTTTCTGAAGGTGCTATTTTAGATGAAATTCAAAGGAGTCCTTTATTATTTTCTTATTTGCAAGAAATAGTTGATAATAATGCTTTACCCGGACAATTTATATTAACGGGATCAAATAATTTTTTATTAAATGAACAAATTACTCAATCTTTAGCCGGAAGAGTTGGGTCTCTGAATCTTTTCCCATTTAGCTTAAAAGAAATTAAGAAATATAACTTACCATTCTCTGAAAATGATTTTATTTTAAATGGATTTTATCCTCCGGTATACGATCAAAATATTGGTGTTCAAGAATGGATACCTAATTATATCAGAACATATATAGAAAGAGATGTTAGGCAATTAAAAAATATATCCGATCTTCTAATTTTTGAGAAATTTATGAGACTCCTTGCCGGAAGAACCGGTCAAGAACTCAATTATTCTTCGCTTTCTGTAGAAGTAGGTGTCGATATAAAAACAATACAATCCTGGTTAAGTATACTTGTAAGTAGTTATATTGTTTATTTACTTCCACCATTTTATAAAAATTATAATAAAACAATTGTTAAACGCCCCAAACTCTATTTTTATGATACCGCTATAGCATGTTCCCTGCTTGGAATCCGTAAAATAGAACATTTGCAATCTCACCCTGCAAGGGGAGCTTTGTTTGAATGTTTAATTGTTTCAGAAATCATTAAACAACAAAACAATACTGGAAAAAATGAATCTCTTTATTTTTGGCGAGATAAAACAGGACGTGAAATTGATTTGATAATTGATAAAACTTCATATTTTATTCCTGTAGAGATTAAATTAGGTAAAACAATTCATAATGAATTTTTTAAAAACTTGCGGTACTGGCTTAAACTCACGGGAGAAAAACATGGCAAAATAATTTATGCCGGAGATGATAAACAAAATCGTTCTGAGGGTATAGAAATTGTAAGCTGGAAAAGCTTGTCAAAGATCTTCTAGTTAATGTAAACATGGACTTCACCCTCAAAATATATAAAAACTTATTAAACATCCTGAAACAACAGAATTTTTCTTTTCAACCGAGCTTTGTCTAAACCTTATAATTATAGTTTTTTTTAATCAAAATCCAAATCGTAAAAATCACTATTAGAATTTCGCAAAGCGAGCTCAACGAAGTTAATCTTTTCAGGAGTTTATAAATAGGCCGTCACAGCCCCTAACCTCCCGAAATGAATTCGGGACAGGCTCTGAAGGGGAAAGCCTCCCTTTAGGGAACTTAGCAAAGCGATCTCACAAACAAAGTTAGTAATTAAGGGTTCACAAGAAAGTCTAGAACTTCCTCCTTAATAAAAACGCACCGTATTATTATTTTTTTCCTTTTATAGAATTTGTTTTATTTCTATAATTCATTATTTTTGCTGAGTAACAGAAATAAAATGCAACTAAATGAATTATCTTGATTTTAAGCAAAAAATGTTTGAGATTGCTTGCTTCAACATTAATCAAATTTATGCATGGCAGCCTCATTTTGACAGAAATAACCTGACAAGATGGATAAAAAAAGGATTACTTATCCGGTTAAGGCAAGGATATTATACCTTTCCGGAGTACAAAAATAAACCGGAAATTTCATACTACTTTGCAAACAGAATATATAAACCGTCTTACATTAGTCTCCACACAGCATTATCGTTTTATGGTATTATTCCGGAAGCAATTGTACAAATAACAAGTGTAACATCATTAAAAACAGCAATGTTTAAAAATGAGTTTGGAGAATATTCATATAAAACTTTAAAAAATGAGTTTATGTTTGGTTATGATTTAAAACAACAAGTTGAAAATAAATCTTTAAATTTTGCCACACCCGAAAAGGCATTACTTGACTTACTTTATCTTTATCCTTTTTATAATACGTTACAAGAAATGACTGAATTGCGTTTAGATGAGGATTTTCTTCATAATGATTTAGATATTAATAAAATGAAAATATTTACTGCTAAATTTAAAAACAAAGCACTTGCAAAACGAGTAAAAGTGCTTTTTGATACTTATAAACTATGATAGAAATTGATTTCATAAAAAAGTTTTTCCCACAACAAATTCAGAATAACTCAATTTATTATAAATATATGTTAAAGGAATATATACAATTATTGATATTAGATTATCTATCAACAACTCCTTATATAAGAAAATTAACCTTTATTGGCGGAACAAACTTGCGATTAATAAAAGGAATAGATAGATTCTCGGAGGATATTGATTTTGATTGTAAAGACTTGTCGAAGGAAGAATTTATACAAATGACCAATGATGTCTTATTATTTTTAAACAAAAACGGATACAAAGCAGAAACTAAAGACTATAAAAATGCTAAGTTAAAAGCATTTCGACGAAATATTTATTTTCCTGAATTTTTATTTAATTTAGGATTAAGTGGGCATCATGAAGCACGCTTTTTAATAAAAATTGAAAGCCAAGACCAATTAATTAAATATAAACCAATTATCGTAAATATTAAAGGTTGCGGCTTTTTTTTTCCTTTTCCTGTTCCGCCCGATAAAGTACTGTGCAGTATGAAAATATCAGCTTTATTATCACGTAGTAAAGGTCGTGATTTTTATGATGTAATGTTTCTGCTTGCCCAAACAGTACCTGATTACTCTTTTTTATCGAAAAAATGTGGAATTAATAATCTGTTAGAATTAAAACAATCAGTTAAAAAAGTGCTTCATTCGGTTAATATAAAAATGAAAATGATTGATTTTGAACATCTGCTTTTTAGTAAAAATAACAGTAATAGGATACTTCATTTTGGTGATTTTATAAATGAATTGCAAAATAAATAAATGGTATTAAGCCCCGGGGAACTGAGTTTACAAGCTCTCCGCTTAAGCGGAAATCAGACCAGACCTTCTCGTCCACTGGAGTGGAACGTGAAGTAGGATTAATAAAAGAAAATCATTTAATAAAACAAGCACCTGTTTCTACTATTTGCATGCACGGTAGTCCTTTATCGAAATATGATAATAAACTTATATGGAAATATTTTAACTACAAAGATTATGGAATAATTGGCGAACCATATTTTGATGTTGATTTTTCAAAAGTGCTTTATTTAACTGACACAGGTAGGCGCTGGAACGGGGAGAAAGTGAGTGTGAGAGATAAGGTGTCGGCGAGAAATGGAGAAGAGGAGACCATGAGTCTGTTTAATTTTAGGAAAACAAAAGATATTATTCGGGCTGCAGAAAAAGGAGAATTACCCGATCAAATTATGTTTACTTTTCATCCTCAACGTTGGACAGACCAGCCTGTTTTGTGGATCAAAGAGTTGGTTTGGCAAAATACTAAAAATATCGTAAAGTACTTTTTGAATAAAATAAGACCATAACAACAAAGCTGTATTATGCTCACTTACCTACAAATCCCCCTTTATTCTTCGACAAGTTCAGAATAACATTCTCAAGATTTTCTTTAATTAAATAAGCATTTGCCTTTTTTCCTTTTGACTTTATGCTTTAATACTTAACTTTAAGCATTAATCTTACATAGTAGCATCAAAATGAATCGCCGCTCGGTACTGATAAATACTTTTTTTGATATAGTAGCTCTATTTGCTGCTTTTTTTATCATGATATGGATTAAACCTGCAACTAAAAGAATTATTGTAAGAACATTGCAATATTAAGTAATTTAATATTTGTCCTTATAAAACCGTATTCACCAAAAAACATAGCTATTTGTGATTATGTTATTAATTTTGTATTTTTAAATAAAAATATAAATGTACTTAAGGAGTTTAACTAATATAATTACAAAAAAAATAGGTGGTGGAAAAGCCATTTTACTAATTGGTCCTCGACAAGTTGGTAAAACAACATTAATAAAGACTCTACTAAAAGATCAAAAATATCTGTTTTTAGATGCCGACGATCCAACAGTAAGAACAATACTAACAAAACCAAATACAGAGGAGCTAAGAAGTATTATTGGTAGTAATAAAATAATATTTATTGACGAAGCTCAACGAATACAAGGGATAGGACTAACATTAAAAATCATTACAGATCAGTTTAAAAAAGTTCAATTATTTGTAAGTGGCTCTTCATCTTTTGAATTATCAAACAAACTAAATGAGCCATTAACAGGTCGAAAATGGGAATATGAATTATTTCCAATCAGTTGGGAAGAATATGAAAATCATCATGGCGTTTTAGTTTCCAAACAACAATTAAACAATCGATTGCTTTATGGTTTTTATCCTGATGTACTTAATAATCCGGGAGAAGAAAAAGAAATATTAAAACAACTAGTTAATAGTTATTTATATAGAGATATTTTATCCTATTCGAATATAAGAAAACCCGAAGTTCTTGAAAAATTAGTTCAGGCTCTTGCTTTACAAATAGGTAGTGAAGTAAGTTATAATGAGCTTGCTCAGATTGTAGGTGTTGATAAAAATACAATTTCAAACTACATAGATATTCTTCAAAAAGGATATGTCGTTTTTAAATTAAGTAGTTATAGCAATAATCTTAGAAATGAAATAAAAAGAAGCAAGAAAATCTATTTTTATGATAATGGTGTTAGAAATATGGTCTTAGGAAATTTCAGTAACCTGGAATTAAGAACGGATACAGGAGCTTTATGGGAAAACTTTTTAATTTCTGAACGCAGGAAACAAAATCTGTATAAAAATACCTTATCTAAAATGTATTTTTGGAGAACAAAACAACAACAAGAAATTGATCTTATCGAAGAAAAAGATGACCATTTGTTTGCATATGAATTTAAATGGAAATCAAAAAAACAAAATAAATTACCTCTTACATTTACTAAAAACTATAATACAAAAGGAGAAATTATTGACAAAACAAACTTTAAAAATTTTATTATTATCCAATAATCCTGAACTTTGAACTTTAAACTAACATATGTTTCGACGCTCTTTATACATAAATACTCTTTTTGATATCCTGGCTCTATTTGCTGCTTTTTTTATCATGATATGGATTAAGCCTGCAACCAAGCGAGTTTACCTTCCCAATTATATAGTTCCTTTTCTTGTATTTGCTGTTATTTGGGTTATCATTTCGCTTGTTACACAGAAATACACAATCTCCGAGCGAACAAAATTATCCAAAGCGTGGATTTATATTCTCATTATAAATATTATTATCATAGGAGTTGCTGCCATTTTAATGTATTTATTTAGAACAGCTTTTTATTCCAGATTAATTTTTGGTGGTATTGTGGCTATTACAACTTTTATTGAGTTGATCTTTTCATTTTGTGATTATTTTATTTGTAATGCAAAAGTCGGACCTGATACTTCAAAGGTTTTTGAAGCATACCAGCGAGTTGCAGGAAGGCAAATGGAGGTCCCAGAATATGAACCTTTCCCTCTTGAATTAACACTAGAACCTGTTTCAGAAAATATTCAAGATGCAATTATAGAAGAATCCAACAAAGAAGTTTTTGATTTTCTTGCAGAAAATATCAATTTAAATATTCCTGATTATTCTTTACTGGCAACAACAACACGTTTTAATGTGGATAAAATTCCTGAGGGGATTTATAAAAAGATTGTTAACTTAAAACGAATTAATGATATCCGGTTTATTAATAAATTCTTCGAATCCATTAACCGAAAACTACCTGATGGAGGTATATTTATCGGATGTGTTGAAACAAAAGATCAACGTAAAAAACGAATTTTAAGGAAATTCCCTCCTATTCTTAACATGATATACTATTTCTTTGATTTTATTATAAAACGCGTATTTCCTAAATTTAATTTAACTAAGAGAATTTATTTCTTTTTAACACGTGGAGAAAATCGTGTTGTTTCCAAGGCTGAAACCCTGGGTCGTTTATACTCCTGTGGTTTTGAAATCATAAACGAAAAAAACATTAAGGGTTGGTATTACTTTATTGCCCGTAAAAAACACAAACCATTCTTTGACCAAGAACCTACTTATGGTCCACTAGTTAAGCTTCGTCGTATTGGTAAAAATGGTAAAATTATAAACGTATATAAATTGCGTACCATGCACCCTTTTGCTGAATATTTACAAGAATATATTTACGAAAGATCTAAGTTGCAGGAAGGGGGGAAATTTAAAAATGATTTTAGGATTACTACCGCAGGAAAGATATTTCGTAAAATCTGGTTAGATGAGCTACCTATGTTAATCAACTATTTCCGTGGAGATATGAAATTAGTTGGTGTACGCCCTTTAAGTGAACACTATTTTAGCTTGTATAATAAAGAATTGCAGGAAAAAAGAATAAAAACAAAACCTGGCCTTATCCCTCCTTATTATGTGGATTTACCTAAAACTCTGGATGAAATTCAGGCATCTGAGTTAAAATATCTTAATGAATACGAAAAACATCCATTTATAACAGATTGGAAATATTTCTGGAAAGCTATTTGGAATATATTGTTTCGCAAAGCGAGAAGTAGCTAAAGCTACTAGTCGATAGTAAATTAGTTTATAGACCATAGTAAACGAATTTTTATGGCATTTAAGTTTGAAAATCTAAAAGTTTGGCAAAAAGCACTTGATTTTGACAATGAAATTAACAATCTTGTCAAAGATTTTCCTAAAGAAGAACTATATGTTTTGACATCGCAAATGAAACGAGCAGCTGATTCTATTGTCCTAAATATTGCAGAAGGCTCTACAGGCCAATCAAATCCGGAATTTAATAAGTTCTTGGGCTATGCTTTAAGATCAGCTATTGAAGTTGTTGCTTGTCTTCATATTGCAAAAAAACGTGGATTTATTAAAAATAATCTTTTTGATGATTTTTATTTAAAAGCAGAAGAAATAATAAAAATGACACAAGCATTGCGTAATTCTCTCAAAAGAAAGTAAAAAATGAACTGTTTAACTGTCGACCATAAACTATGGACTATTAAACTAATAATTGGAATACTCTTAACTATTAGCACTTCAGTTTCTAGTCAAGAAGTTTACTATCACACTTCAAACAAAGACATCTACGAATTCATTGAAGAATTTGCAACACTTGGAGTTATAGAATTAAATACAACCGTCAAACCTTACTCTCGAATTTTTATTGCCAATAAATTACAAGAGATCCAGGAAAGCGACTATACCTTAAATAAACGTCAGCAAGAAGAATTGAGTTTTTATTTAAAAGATTTTAATAAAGAATTGATGCCAAATAAGGATTTCGAAAAACGATTTGATATACTTTACTACAAAGATTCTCTTTTTACATTTTCGGTGAATGCTATTTTAGGTGGAGAATATTTTATAAATGACAGTGGAAATTTTAATCATTGGTATAATGGCGCAGAAGCATTTGCTTATGTCGGAAATAACTGGGGTTTTTATGCTAGCTTACGCGACAATCATGATAAAGAGTTTCTTGCACAAGAAGATTACTTAACACAACGTATGGGTGCCAATTATAAAGGAAGTGGCGACTATAGCGAGATGCGTGGTGGATTAACTTATAGTTGGAGTTGGGGTAGTTTTGGTATAGTTAAAGATCATTTCGAATGGGGTAACAATTATAATGGTGCCAATATTTTTTCAGGTCGTACTCCGTCGTTTGCACATATAAAATTGAACTTAAAACCAGTAAAGTGGTTTGAGTTTAATTGGGTACATGGATGGTTGGTTTCTGAGGTTGTTGATAGTGCTTCAACCATGATATTCACAAATGCTTACGGAACTGATCAGCGTGATGAAATGTTTGATAAATACCTTGCAGCTAATCTTTTCACATTTAAACCTTTTAAGAATTTCTATATTTCTGCCGGTAATTCCATCATTTATAGTTCCGATGGTCCACAGTTACAATATCTAATCCCTGTGATGTTTTATAAATCGGTTGATCATACATATAATGCAACGGACCATTCTGGGAGAAATGTTGGACAAAACTCACAAATGTTTTTTGATATTAGCTCTCGAAATATTAAAAAGGTCCATTTATCTGCTACTTTATTTATTGATGAATTATCGACAAAAAGAGTATTCAATGATTCTGTTTGGAATTTTTGGAGCTTAAAATTAAGTACAAGAGTTACCGATTTGATTCCAAATACCTTTTTAACTGCTGAGTATACTAAATCGATGCCGTTAAGCTATAAGCATAATATCCCAACAACAACATTCGAAAGTAACGGATATAACCTTGGGCATTATTTAATGGATAATTCTCAGGAAGTTTATGTTTCAATAATGCATAAACCTTATAAAACAATTTCGTTAAAACTTTCTTATCTGCATGCAAAAAAAGGTAAAGATTATGACGATTTGGGTGGTTCTCGCATTGGAAATCCCTTTATGGATTCTGTTGAATGGGAAAATAAATCAATTTCGTTTAGAGCAAGTTATCAGATAATTAATGATGGGTATGTCTTTCTGAATTATATGAATAGTAATATTTCTGGCGATCAAAGTAAATATACAGCCTCTGTATTCCACGGAAAACAAAATACGATTTCTTTCGGTGCGAATTTTGGATTTTGATGTAAAACATCATGAGACTGTCATTCCCGTGTAAACGGGAATCTAAATGTCTGGATAATGTGGAATTACAATTTTCATATATACTTAATTACCAACAAAAGCAATACAGTGCTTTATATTGGTGTTACCAATAATCTTAAAAGAAGAATCCTCGAGCATAAAAATAAATTAGTCTCTGGTTTTACCAAGAAATATAATGTAAGTAAGCTTGTGTATTATGAGCATTTTGATAATATTAATGATGCAATTCGAAGAGAAAAGCAATTAAAAAAGTAGAATAGAAAATGGAAAAAAGAGCTTATTAATAAAGTTAATCCCAAATGGAATGATTTATATAATGAGATTTCCGATCAGTCGGAAATGACAAATTGAGCAAAATCTAACTAAATAGACCTTGTTTTCACCCTTTGCCTTCATATACTTTTTTCAGTTCTTTTTCGAGAATCCTTTCATTAAGTCGATTCAATTCTTCCCTTTTCTCCTCTTCAGATAATGAAGTAACTTCTGTAACATAAAGATGATCAATTACCTCCATTCCGCAAAATTCAAATACACCATGATCTTGTGTAATATTTAATCCTTCGTACACATTCTCCTGTTTTAATGATTCCTCAGTCATTCCTGCTGTTGTAATTAATCGAACTTTCTTTTCCTTTAATAATCCTATAGTTCCTTTATCTGTTATTGTAAAGGCAAATCCATTTGTAAATACTCTATCGATATAACCTTTCATTATGGCTGGAAAAGCGTTCCACCACAATGGATAAATCATGGTTATTTCATCTGCCCACAAAATATAACTTTGTTCTACCAAAATATCCGGACAAACATTTCCTTCTTTAATATATTTTAACTCACCTTCAGTTAAAACAGGATTAAAGTTCATTTTGTACAAGTCGCGGATTTTTACGTGATCTCCCTTTTCTTCAAATCTAAACTCTAATTCTTTTCTTATTAACTGACTGAAACTCTCTTCTTTGGGATGCGCTATTATGATTAAATGATTCATTGTTAGCTTAAATTATGTTTCATCATTTTCAACAAAGTAATTTCTGCATTGTTCACTCCATAATTTTACACGTTCATCGGAAAACTTTTGCATACTTTTTGTTTCCGAAGTTTCTTTGTTTAGAAATTTAAAATCAGAGATTTAATCTTTAATCAATTTGACTGAACAAAAAAGATTGAATTATGTTTTGCGATAAACCCCGGAAACTTTTAATATATTTTTTGTTTCCTTGGTTTTTTTGATTTAGTTTTGCAGCATGAATAAAGAATTAGAAAACATCCTGGTAAAAGTTGGTGAACTCTATAATAATTACGGAATAAAAAGTGTTACCATGGATGATGTTGCGCGGGAATTGGGTATATCTAAAAAAACACTATATCAATATGTTGAAAATAAGAATGACTTGGTGTCCAAGGTTCTTGACTACATGCTAGATCTAAAGAACTGTTCTTTCAAAGAAATAACAGAAAAAGATCAAAACGCTATAGAAGCATTACTAGAAGTTGGAGTATATATTATTAAATCTATTAACGATTATAATTCTTCAACACTTTATGATCTTAAGAAATATTATCCTGAATTGTCTCAAAAATTTCACAACATTAGGAAAGAACGCATGTATAATGCCATTATTAAAAATATTGAAAAAGGTAAGAATGAAGGATTATACAGAATAGATATGAATACTGAAATCATTGCCAAAATTCAAACCAGCAGATTTATTCATATGAGTTCAGGTGATTTTTTCGATCGCGATGAAATGCTTAAACCACAATATGTAATGGAGTTATTTATTTACCATATTAGAGGTATTGCAAATAGCAAAGGTATTGAGGTTTTAGAAAAAACTTTAGAAAAAATAGATATACAAGAATATTTACACTAACAGAAAAACATAACAAAGACAATGAAAAACAAATTTTTAATAGTACTGATATTAATAATAGTACAGCCTTTTATTTCTTTTTCTCAAGATGAAAATACGCTTACTCTGTCCTTAAAGGAAGCACAAGAATATGCTGTTACAAAAAATCTTAACCTTGAAAATGTAAGATTAGATATCGACAAAGCACAAAAAAGAGTTTGGGAAACAACATCAATAGGATTACCGCAAGTAAATGGAAATTTAAGTTATCAGCATATTCCTGGTGATTTACCTACTGCCAGTTTCTCTGATTCTTCAACAGCCGAATTATATAGTTACATTTTTGGTTCCTTAGAACAAATTGATGATGCGTTTACACAAGTCACATTAGATCCACTCCCTACACTTGAAGCTGGAGAACCTTTTACTTTAGGAGTAAAAAACAGTACAACGTATACAGTAACAGTATCGCAGTTAATATTTAGTGGTGAGTATATTATTGGTTTACAGGCAGCCAAGGCTTATTTACAAATTTCAAAATTAAACTACGAAAAACAAGAAATAGAATTAAAAGGTAATGTCTTAAATAATTACATATCTATTTTAATTTTAGAAGATAATTTAACCACCATTAAGTCTTCTATTATAAACATGGAATCGCTGGTAAACGAAACTAATTTGTTAAGTCAGGCAGGATTTTTAGAATCGACTGATGCTGATCAATTACAAATTACACTGAACACTTTAATAAATGCTAAAAATACTATTGAAAGACAAATCGGTATAGCATATACACTATTTAAGATTGTTTTAGGTGCAGATTTAAACGAAAATTTAGTTTTAACTGATGATTTAAATTCGGTAAATGAATTGATTGTTGAAAAAGCGATAAGTGAAAATTTTGAGCTTGACAATAATATTGATTATAAAATGATGACAAATCAGGTAAAACTTAATGAATTATTGTATAAAAGGGAACAGGCAAAGTATCTTCCAACCATTTCAGCATTTTACAATTATCAGGATAAAACTAACAAAGCATCATTCGATTTTACGATAAATCATATAATTGGTGTTAATCTTGATCTGCCTATCTTTACAAGCTTTCAAAGGAAGGCTGTTGCGCAACAAGCAAAGATTGAATATAGCCAATCAGTTAA
Source organism: Bacteroidota bacterium (assembly GCA_042584405.1). Taxonomy (GTDB): domain Bacteria; phylum Bacteroidota; class Bacteroidia; order Bacteroidales; family UBA12077; genus UBA12077. The sequence continues at coordinate 12,384 of JBHOSR010000026.1, read as the reverse complement.
CAATCAATCGATGGTTGAACAGAATTTAACTGCAATAGTTCAAGAATTAAGGTATAATTATTATAATACTTTGGAGAAGTATAATATTTCAAATCAAAATGTTGAATTGTCAAAAAAAGTATTTAATAATACATCTAAAAAATATAAAGAAGGAATGGCTTCAAGTATGGATTTAACACAATCAAATAATACTTACTTACAAGCAGAAACAGATAAAATAAATGCTCTATATGAGCTAATACAAATAAAAATTGAATTAGAAAAATTATTAAACGAAATATAAAATGAGAAAATTAATTGTATTTGCAGTTATTGCTGCCTTAGCAGCTTGTAGTCCAAAAACTGAAAATAAAGATTTAGCCAAACTACATGCCAAACGTGATTCTTTACAAAAAGTGCAATTTGACATTGTTAAACAACTAAATACCTTAGAAGCAGATATAGCTACTTTAGATTCAAGTATAAATCCTAATGATTTAAAAATCATTAAACAAATTGCTTTGCAAAAAAATAAAATCGTTGGAGTTGAAGCAAAAATTAGGACCTTGGAAAATAAAATGACTTCTCGTGATCAGAAAACATTAATTCCTGTTGCAGTAAAAGAAATGTTGCCTGAAACTTTTAATCACTACATTATAACTTATGGTGAAGTTGAAGCTAAAAACTATGCCTTAATTAGCCCTGAAATGAACGGTAGAATTGAAAAACTAAATGTTACGAAAGGAATGCGTGTAAAAAAAGGACAGCTTTTGGTTTCGCTTAATACTGATGCTATAGATAATCAAATCGAAGGGGTTAAAAGTGGATTAGAGTTTGCAACTGTTACATTTGAAAAGCAAGATAATTTATGGAAACAAGGTATTGGTTCCGAAATTGATTACTTATCAGCAAAAAACACCAAAGAAACTCTGGAATCACAATTAGAATCATTACAAGCACAAATGCGCATGTCACAAATAAGGGCTCCTTTTGATGGCATTGTCGATAAAATATTTCCTAAAGAAGGTGAAATGGCTAGTCCTGGTTTCCCCGTAATTGAATTTGTAAACTTAAGTAAATTAACGATTACTGCTGATGTTTCAGAATCTTACCTTGATAAAATAAGTGCTGGTCAAATAGTGGAATTAAGTTTTTCTGCTCTACCAAATTATAAAATTGAAACACCTATTATGAGAGTGTCAAAAGTAATTACTTCGGCCAGTAGAACTTTCGAAATTGAGATGGAAATTGATAACCCAGAAGAAAAAATTATCCCTAATATAGTATCTACAATTAAAATAAATGATTTTACCTCGGATAAAGCTTTTGTTGTTCCATCATTAGCAATTCGTAAAGATATCACAGGTAGTTATGTGTATATAGTTGAACAAAAAGAAAACCTGCCTGCCGGCAGGCAAGGTAAAAACATTGTAGGTAAAAAATATGTGACTACAGATTTATCATATGAAGAAAATACCATGATAACTAAAGGGCTTAAAAAAGAAGATAAGGTTGTAGTTAAAGGATATCATTTAGTAAGCGCAGGTGTTCCTGTAAATGTTGTTAAATAAATGAAATTGTATTGATATGACAGTTAAAGAACTATCGGATAAAGTTGTAAGGGAATTTAAACTAACCTCCCTTGCCCTTAAAAATAAAAATACGGTATATCTGCTCACACTAATTCTTTTATTTTTTGGAATATACTCCTATCGTAGCTTACCAAAAGAATTATTCCCAGAAATAGTTTGGCCTCAAATCATGGTACAAACCATATATCCTGGTAACTCACCAGAAGATATAGAAAATCTTGTGACAAGACCCCTGGAAAAAGAACTCGAAAATGTGCGTGGATTAAAAGAAATAACTTCGATTTCTGCACAGGATGCTTCAATGATCTTTGTTGAATTTAATACTGATGTCGATTTAGAAGACGCCCTCCGTAGAGTAAAAGACGCCGTAGATAATGCTAAAACAGAATTACCTCCTGAAGGCCCAGAGTTTCCTGGCCCAAATGCATTTGATATTGATTTTTCGGAGTTTGCAATCATCAATATTAACCTTTCTGGAGATTATAGTGTTGAGGAATTAAAATATTATGCAGAACAGTTACAGGATGAATTTGAAAGTATTCCAGAAGTCTCTAAAGCTTTAATTGAAGGTGTAAACGATCGTGAAATAAAGGTTAATGTCGATTTATTAAAACTTGAGGCTCTTGAAATCTCATTTTTTGAAATTACCAATGCAATACGAAGTGAAAATATCTCCATGTCGGGTGGTGAAATTTTATTAGGAAAAACGCGCCGTAGTATAAGAACTGTCGGAGAATTCAAAAATGTTAAAGAACTTGAAAACATCATCATAAAAAGCGAAGAAGGGAAAAATGTTTACTTAAAAGATGTTGCTGAAGTTATAGATGGATATACAGAACCCACAAGCTTTGCTCGTTTAAATAAAGAGTCTGTTGTTTCCATTCAAGTAGTGAAAAAAGGTGGCGAAAATCTTTTATCAACAACCGATAAAATATATACTGAACTAAAAAAAGCTCAAAATAACAATACACTTCCTGAAAACCTTGAAATATCTATTACCAATGACCAAAGCGAGATGGTGAAAATGCAATTGAGCAACCTGGAAAACAGTATGATTATGGGTGTTATTTTTGTAATTATTGTATTGTTTTTCTTCTTAGGAACCAGGAATGCTCTCTTTGTAGGCTTAGCAATTCCAATGTCGATGTTTATTTCCTTTGTTGTTATAGGTGCTATAGATTTTCGTATTAATATGATTGTTCTTTTTGCATTAATTCTAGCATTAGGTATGTTGGTAGATAATGCCATAGTTGTTGTAGAAAATATTCATCGATTTGTCGATAATGGTTATTCGCCCTGGATAGCAGCAAAAGAAGCGGTTGGTGAAATTGCAGTTCCAATAATTGCATCAACAGCAACCACGCTTGCAGCGTTTTTTCCATTAGCATTATGGGAAGGTATCATGGGTGAATTTATGAAGTATTTACCAATAACCTTAATAATTGTATTAACATCTTCGTTGATGGTAGCACTTGTTATTATTCCGGTTATTGCGGCAACATTTATACCCGAAAAAGATTCAAACGAAAATGGTAAAAAGGCATATCGACATAAAAGAGCTTTATTAATTGCCTTTGGTTTAATGGTTGCTGGTGCCTTATTGCTGTTAACAGGAAAACGCATATTTCCAAATCTTTTAATCATATTTGGTTTTATTGGTTTAATGCATGTAGCTTTTCTTCGTAGAATGGAATCGTGGTTTCAAGAGATCTTCTTAGTTAAATTAGAAAGAGTATATAGCCGCGTAATTAAATTTGCATTAAAAGGAAAAAATTTACTTCTAATTTTCTTTGGTACAATAGCTTTATTAATTATTACAGTAATGCTGTTTTTCTCAAGAATGCCTGATATTACTTTATTTCCAGATGCAGATCCAAATTATGTTAATATAGTAGCTAAACTACCTACTGGTACCGATATAACTGGCACAAATGAGTTTATTCATCAGTTAGAAGATGACATTATTGAATTTTTAGAACCTTTTAAAAATGAAAAGGGAGAACCTTTAACCGAATCCATATTAACTACTGTTGGTAAAGGAGATCCAATGGATTTTTCCGCTGGATCAAAACCTGATGAGGCTATTATAACAGTGAGTTTTATTGATTTTGAGTTTAGAGGTGATGTGAATACTTCCGATATAATGAGAAAATTAAGTGATAAGATAATGGGAAAATATCCAGGAGTAGAATTGGAAGTTTCAAAAGATGAAGGAGGTCCTCCAACCGGAAAACCTGTTAACTTAGAAATAATTGGTCAGGATTTTAAGCAATTAGTTTATTTAGCTGATACCATTAAAACCTATATTGAGCTACAAAACATTGATGGAATTGAAGGTTTAAAAATGAACATAAGTACTCAAAAACCAGAAATTCTAATACACATTGATCGCGATAAAGCACAACGTTATGGTTTATCTACGCAAATGATAGCATACACTTTCCGCCAGTCATTATTTGGTGAGGAAGTTTCTGATTTTAAAGTTGGTGAGGATGAATATCCTATCATGGTTCGTTTAAAAGATGAATACAGGTATAATCTTCCTGCTATGATGAACATGAAAATTCCTGTTTTTGGTGATGGACCACCACAATATATTCCTCTTTCTGCAATAGCAAGCTTCGAATATTCAACAACTTTTAGTTCAATTCGTCGAAAAGATCTTGACCGAGTTATTACTTTATACTCAAATGTAATTGAAGGATATAATGCTAATACTATTAACGTGCAGCTGGCTGGATTAATGGAAGAATTTGAAATGCCTAATGGTTATCGATATGAATTTACCGGAGAACAGCAAGAACAAAATGAATCATCAGCATTTTTAGCTAATGCAATGTTGATTGCATTAGCCCTAATTATGCTAATACTTGTTACACAGTTTAACTCTATTATTCGTACTTTAATAATTCTTACAAGTATTCTTTTTAGCACTATTGGTGTGTTTGGAGGTTTATGGACTTTCAAAATGGATTTTGTTATAATAATGACAGGTATTGGCATTATTTCGCTAGCTGGTATAGTTGTAAATAATGCAATTGTTTTGGTGGATTATATTGAATTACTTAAGGAGCGTAAACGCAAAGAACTAGATCTGCCTGAAGGAGCGTTTTTACCTATTAGCGCAGCTACTGAATGTATTATTCAAGCAGGAAAAACCAGATTACGTCCTGTATTGCTAACAGCTATAACAACCATATTAGGATTATTACCAATGGCTGTAGGTTTAAACTTCGACTTTCAAGGATTACTCCAAAACTACGATGCAAATATCTATTTTGGTGGTGATATGGCTGAAATGTGGCGTTCAATGTCGTGGACCGTTATATTTGGTTTAACTTTCTCTACTTTCTTAACGTTAATTGTTGTACCTGTTATGTATAGAATGACAGTAATTGCACAGAAAAGAATCATGAGTTTTGTTAGTGGAGTTAAAATAAGTGTCGCAGAAAATAACAATAAATAATCTTTATTTCACTCTTATGAAGCTATAATCCCGGGTTTGAGACCCGGGATTATTTTATTTATTGACTTTTAGTCATTCTTTCAGTATATTTATACTTGTCTTACGTTGGGTTGCTATTACTTTTTTATTTGTATTATTATGGGAAAACTGCCTTCATATGAAGATTTGCAGAACAAGATTGCTTATCTTGAAAAGGAGCTTTCCAGTTTAAAATCAAATTCTAATTTAAATTCCTTTAAAAATATAAATCTCAGTTTATTTTATGAAATATGCGAATATTCAAAAAATGCGATTGCTTTATTTGAAACTAATAATGATGGTGTAAGTTTTAATCTTAAATATTTTAATAAAAAAGCTGAAGAAATTGAACATGTAAAACGTGGAGATGTGGTAGGAAAAAACATTGCTATTTCTTTTCCCTCTGTTTTAGAATCTGGTTTTATTGAAGCATTGAGAAGAGTATATCAGTTCAATGAATCCGAAGAGTTTCCTTCGATAGTTTTTTCTTCCGGTAAAATAGTTGAATGGAAGCAAAATTACATTTTTAAGCTCTCTGATAGTGAAGTAGCAAGTATATATATTGATGAAACTGAAAATAAAAAGAAAGAGTTTGAATTACACGAGTCTCGCGAAAAATTACAGATTGCAATGGAAGCTGCAAGTTACTATTCCTTTGAAATTGATTTAACCACAATAAAAATCACAACTCACAAAGAACTTTATTCTGATCTTGGTTATAAGCATCCGGAAATTGATGAATTGATGCAAAAAACTGGAAGTTTAATACAACAAGAAGACTTTAAAAGAGCACACAAAATAATTTCTAAACATACTAGAAATATTAAACCTTCTTTAAATACTGAGTTTCGTGTTAAAAACAAAAATGGCAAATGGATCTGGTTTAAAGCATCTGGGAAAGTAATTGATTGGGATAAAAATTCGAAACCTTTAAGGTTTGTGGGCCTTTTAAAAAATATACAAGAAGAAAAAGAACTTTTAATACAACTTAAAGAAAGCGAAGAAAACTTCCGTCAGCTAGCTGAAAATATTAATGATGCCTTTTGGTTAAGATCTCTAGAAAATGAAGTGATATATGCCAATCCAGCATGTTATAAAATAGCGGGTGATAATTTTAATGAGATTTTTACCGATTTTAATGCATATAAGAACTGGATTCATCCTGATGACAGAGTACAGATTGTTAAACAACGAGAAAAGAATTTAAAAAATCTGGATAAAATACATTTTTATGAGCATAGAATAATTAAGCCCGATGGAGAAATTAGATGGGTATGGATACGAACGTTTCCGGTATTTAATTCTTTAGGAAAGCTATACAGAAGAGCTGGAATAACTAGTGATATTACCAATCAGAAAAAAATGTTGTCTGATTTACTTTTCGCCAAAGAGAAAGCAGAAATTGGTGACAAACTTAAGTCGGCATTTTTAGCTAATATGTCGCATGAAATTAGGACTCCAATGAATGGTATTTTGGGATTCGCCGAGCTTTTAAAAGATCGTGATTTAACCGAAAAAGAAAAATCTGACTATTTGAAAATCATTAATTCTAACGGAAAAGAACTACTTAATCTTATTAATGATATTATTGATGTTGCTAAAATTGAAGCAGGACAGCTGTCTATTAATAAGTCCATCGCAGAAATTAATCCATTACTCGAGGAAATGTATCAAATGTTTTTTGAGATACAAAAAAGAATACTGAAACAAGATATTAAATTTACTCTAAAAATTCCTTCGAATGAGAAAAACTTGATATTTACTGACATTTCCAGGCTAAAGCAAATATTAAACAATCTATTAAGCAATGCATTTAAGTTTACTAGTTCCGGTTCTGTCGAGTTTGGATATAACATAATTAACAGCAATGGAGTAGAACATTATCAGTTTTTTGTTTCCGACACCGGAATAGGTATAAATAAAGATATGCAAGAATATATTTTTAAAAGATTTGGACAAGCACAGACAAAAAAATACAAAAATCAGCAAGGTACGGGTCTTGGACTAGCAATATCTAAAGGATTAATTGAACTGTTAAAAGGTAAAATTTGGCTCGAATCTTCACCTGAAACTATTGCTAATGATAGTTCAAACGGATCAAGCTTTTATTTTACAATTCCTATTGTAAGCAATATGAGTTTTCCTGAACAAGTTGATTTAGATTTAAAACCCATTACAGAGATGAAAACATTAGAAAAAGTAACAATTTTAATTGTTGAAGATAATCAAGATAATCTTGAGTTTTTAAGTAGGCTTTTAACAAGATATGGAGCTGAAATTGTTATTGCTAAAACTGGTGAAGAAGCTATTAATATTGTAAAATCGAATGATGAGATTAAAATTGTACTCATGGACATTCGTTTACCTGATATTAATGGCTTTGAAACCACTCAGGAGATTAAAAAAATAAATCCAAAGCTCCCAGTAATTGCGCAAACGGCTTATGCAATGTATAATGATAGAGAGATGTGTCTTGAAAATGGTTGTGACGATTACATCTCTAAACCCCTAGATAAGGATGTTTTATTTCAAAAAATAAATCATTACATTTACAATTAAAATTAACCTTATGCAAAGATCTCTTATAATTGGCTTATTATCAGCTCTTTTACTTGTTGTTTTCGCACTAAAAAACAGTGCACCTGTAGAACTTGATTTTATTCTTGGAAATCCCGTTCAAGGATCACTTTCTTTAATTTTATTAGTAACAATAATTATTGGAATATTTGTTGGTTTATTGTTATCATATCCTACAATAAAAAAACTTCGAAAGAGTATCTCTGATAACAAGTCTGAAATTACAAAACTGAATAATATTTTAGAAGAATATAAAAAGGAATCTGGATTACTCAATAAACAAAAAGAGGAGAAAGAGAAAGAAGATCTGGCATCAGAAAATAAAACCTCCTAATTTTTTATCTTGGTATACGTAAATTATCAATGGGATAAGCTTTCTTTTTCCATTGTTTGATACCACCATCTAAATTAAATACATTTATAAACTCATACTCTTCACAAATTATTTCTGAGGCTTTTTCGCTTCTAAGCCCCGTTGTACAGTAAACTAAAATGAAGGTGCTTTTATCAAGATTTTCAAGAATCGCTTTTAAGGATTCTTTATTTGAAGCAATTTGAGCATCTTTAATTCTCTCTTTCCTAAATTCTATATTCGTTCTAACATCGATGATTGTTACATCATTTATTTCAATCAATAAATTAAAGTCGTTGCAATCAATATTTTCGTAGCACGAATTTTTATCAGTTTGAGCAAAACTTGAAAAATTATAAACCAACAAGCATATTAAAAACAGATGAAACAATTTCATTTTTCTAAAAATCATGATATTATATCACAAAATTAGTTTATTAATTCTATTTTAAATCTAGTATTCTTAAATTTACATTACAAATAAAAACCATTAATTATGAAAATAGGCATTATTATTGGCAGAATAGGTGGTGTTGATGGTGTTGGACTTGAAACAGAAAAATGGATCGAGGTTTTTCAAAAAATGGGTCATGAAGTTTATATTATATCTGGCCAGTTTGAAGAAAGAAAAATAGATTGTTCGCGAGAAACACAAGTTCCAGAAATGTCGTTCTTTTCGCCTGAAAGCTATTGGGAACAAAAGAAGGCTTTTTTCCACCCCGATTATGATCAGGATGATTTAATTGAACATCTTCAGTTATATGCCAAAGTAATTGAAAAAAAAATAATTGATTGGATTCATAAATTTAAAATAGATCTTCTGCTTTCAGAAAATGCTTCATGCCTTCCCTCCCATATTTCAATGGGAATTGCCATTAAAAATGCGGCGATTGTAACCGGTAAACCAATAATAACACACGATCATGATTTTGCGTGGGAACGTGGTGATAGATATGTTTCTCCGCATCCAAAAATAAATGAGTTTGTTGAAAATGAGTTTCCGCTTCGTTTATCTCATAGTTATCATGCTGTAATAAACTTACAGGCTCAAATAACATTAAAAGAACGGTTTAATAGAGATTCAATTGTAGTTCCCAATGTAATGGACTTTGACAAACCTTTTGGGGAATTAACTGATAAAAACAAAGATTTAAAAAAGGACTTAGGTTTGGAAGATAGTGATATTCTTCTTTTCCAAATTACTCGGGTGGTTGAAAGAAAAGGTATTGAAGCTGCAATTAAATTAGTTGATAAACTTCATGATCATAAAATTAAGCTCATAATAACAGGGAGTTATGCAGATGACGCTGGTAGTGAATACTACATGAAACTGGCTGATTTAATTCATGAATTAAAATTAAGTAAACAAGTTCATTTTGCTTACCATAGTTTTTCGAATAAAGGTTTATCTAGTTCTACAAAAAATTATACTTTATCGGATGCTTATGCTCATGCTCGTGCATGTACATATTTTAGTACTTACGAAGGTTTCGGAAATGCTTTCGTTGAAGCAGTTTTGGCAAAACGTCCAATATTTGTTAATAACTACAAACCCGTTTACTGGCCCGATATTGGAAGTAAAGGATTTAAAGCTGTAATGCTCGAAGACAATGTTATTACCGATACAGCATTAAAAGACATGCAAGAAGTAATATATAATACTGAGCTAAACCGAGAAATTGCAGAATTTAATTATCAATTAGGAAAAAAATATTTTTCTTATAAAACCCTAGAAGAAAAGCTTCATGAATTATTAGAAATTGCTACAAAGTAATTCCTAAACTATTGGCAATAGACTTAGGTGTTATTTCTTCTTTAATCAAATAATTTCGTGCTCCTGCTTCTAGCATGCTTTTAATATCTTCAAGTTCCGAATGAAAGGAAACTGCAATAATTCTTATGTTTCGGTACTGATCGACTATAGCTTTACTTGCTTCAACACCATCCATAACTGGCATTTGTTTATCCATAAATATAATATCAACAGGATGTTCTTTTACTAATTTAAGGCACTGGACTCCGTTTTCTGCTTCGTATATATTTTCGTATTTACCTGAGAAATTTTCCTGAAGTATAAATTTAAAAGCTTCTCTAAATTCTTTATTATCATCTACAATTAATATGTTCATATCAATTAAATTATTGTTTTTACTTCTGCTCTAAGATTAAATCCAAAACCTATATCTTTATCAGTTTCAATATCATACATGCCATTTATGGTTTTAATTCTATTTTCAATATTACTTAAACCCAATCCTTTTGTTTTAGTTTTTTCTAAAGTTAATCTATTAATTCCTTTTCCATTATCCTTATATTCCAAAACAAGATCATTGTCAAAAAGGTTTAACTCAATAGTTATTTTAGTAGCATTTGCGTGTTTTATGGTATTATTAAATAACTCTTTTAAAATGCGGTAATAAACTGTTTCTATTTTTACTCCAAAGCGCTCGTTTTTAATATTCGATTTAAAGTCTATATGAATTGATCCTTTGTTAGCATTAAAGAATGATTTTATGGCCTTAACAATACCATGTTTTAATAATAAATTAGGACTTAAATCATTCGATACTTCACGAACATTGGTAATAGTTTCTTTTATTAAACTTTGAAGTTTGTCTTTAATAAATTTTTGTTTGTCAATATCTGTAGTGTTACCGAGTGATTCAATATACATTTTTAAACTAGATAAGACAGGACCTATTTCATCGTGTATGTCGCTAGCTAAACGCTGCCTCTCCTTTTCTTCCGATTCAATCATTACATCAAAAATTCGTTGCTCTAATTCCTTTCGTACTTTTATATTTCGTATTACCGATAAAATCGCTTTTTGATTATTGTAATTAATAGGTTTACTATTTACTTCAAATGGTATGATAGTACCATCTTTCGCTATTAAATCAAGTTCTTTTAAAGGGGCTTTTTTACCACCATTCATTAAAGATATTCGCTTTACAACATCATCTTTGTATTTATCTGTTATAAGGCTTAATATACTATGGCCTATTATCTCTTTTGGTTTATATTGCAAATTTTTTGTTATTGATTGATTTACATCAATAATATTTCCATTCGCATCTAAAACAATAATCGTATCACTACTATTATTAAATATATTTCTAAATTTTTCTTCGTTTAATCGGATAGCATCCCCTGCTTCTTTTCTTTCAGAAATGTCTCTTACAATTGCTTGTATAATATCTTTGTTTTGAAATTTAAATACATTTAAACTTACCTCTGCAAAAAATTCCTCTCCATTATATTTTGTATGAATCCATTCAAAGGTTTTTGATTTCCCCTTAAGTGCATTATTAATTTTTTCTAAGGCCTTTTCTTTTGATTTTCTTCCATCTGGTTGGTGTTTTGGACTAAACCGATAAGGTGGTTGACCGATAATTTGCTCTTTAGTACATGCAAACATTTCCAGCGTTTTATCATTACAATCAATAAATATTTCATTATCCATCAGAAAAATTGCATCATTTGCATGCTCGAAAAGCATTCTGTATTTTTCTTCATTTGCTATTATTGCCAATTCAGCTTTTTTTCTTTCAGTTATGTCTTGAATTGTTCCGAAAGTGCTTTCTGGTTTGTTATTTGAATTTTTCTTTATTTCAATTTGAATATGAATCCACCTTTCTTGTTTGTCGTTTACCCTGATTATTTTTAATTCCTTATTAAATATTTTATCGGCTTTAAATAATAACTCTCTGAATTCCATCATTTGATTTCGAAAATCAGGATGTATTATATTGAAAAAACTCTGGAAATTTTTCGTGTAATTATTATCAATTCCTAGTATATTATCTAAAATTATTGAGCTTTGCCAAATATCTTTTTCGAGATCATGGTAGTAACGTCCAATGCCAGCAATACTTTCTGCTTTTTGCAATAGGTCTTTACTTTTAAGTAATTCTATTTCTATTTCTTTCCTTTCTGTTATATCCTGAATTGTTCCAACGCTGTATACTTGTTTTTTATTTGAATCGTGTATCACTTCAATATGTATTTGAATCCATCGCTCCTCTTTATTATTAATTCTGATTATTTTTAGTTCTTTTTGGATCTTTGATATATTTCCCGTCAGAGATCTTTCTAACAATTCTTTCATTTCTTTTCGATAATCAGGATGTAAAATGCTAAAAAAACCTTCTGTATTTCTTTGGAAATTTTTATCTATTCCTAAAATTTTATTTAAAACAACGGAGCTATCCCAGGTATCATTGTTTATATCATGTCGAAAACGCCCAAGACCAGCAACAATTTCTGCTCTCTGCAATAAATCTCTGTTCTTTAAAAGCTCTAATTCTATTTTCTTTCTTTTTGTTATGTCCTGAATTGTTCCAAAAATACTAATTGGGTTTCCGTCTATATCCAATGTCGTTTCTCCATAACCATGTACC
>JBHOSR010000025.1:0-28473 GCA_042584405.1 Bacteroidota bacterium | reverse complement strand
CATTGAATTATAGTGAGGCGGGGAAATCTGCAATTTTAACAGAAGCTTTAAAAAACAATTACGCTCTTAATATAGGTGGCATCCCCGATTCATTAATAACCAAGGAAAAACAACTGGAAAAAAGTATCTGGAATTATGAAGAACTTATTTATGAAGAGAATAAGAAAAAAACACCTAATCAAAATAAATTAAAATACTGGAATGAATATCTTTTTGAAAAAAAGCAAGAATATGATCAGCTAATGAATTATCTTGAAAGTAATTTTGTTAAATACCATGCACTTAAACACATCCAGAATGAAGTTAAAGTAGAAGAAATCCAAAAAACATTAACTCGAAAAGACGTATTAATTGAGTATTTTTTTACCAATGATAAAATCTATTCCTTTCTAATTAAGAAAGATGATTTAGATATTATTGTATTGAATATTGATGAAACTTTCCACTCAAATCTTGATCACATTTTGTTTTCATTGTCAAATAATAATTTTTCAAATCATGGTTATGATGATTTTAAAAAGTATCAGGAATCATCGCTTTTTTTATACAACACACTGTTGAAACCAATTGAAAATGAAATTAAACACAAAAACTTAATTATAATACCAGATGGTAAGTTGGCCTATTTGCCCTTTGAAGTATTAACAACAAAGGACATGCAGTTTAAGCGCATAAATTACAAGGAATTACCTTATCTTCTATACAATCATGATATTAATTATTCATATTCTGTATCATTCTTATTTGAGAACAAACGCAAAGTAGAAAGTGTATTAAAGACTATTGGAGCCTTTGCCCCTACCTACGATAATATTTCTGGATTACCTGAAGAATTTTCTTCTTTTCGACAAGAATACAGGGAAAAACTTTTTCCTTTAAAAGGGATTAAGATCGAAGTTCAGGAAATATCAAAGCTTCTTGGAGGTGATCAATATTTAGATGAAGACGCTATTGAAAAAACATTTAAGAAAGTGGCTCCAAATTACGATATCCTTCACCTGGCCATGCATACAATTCTGGACGACGTAAATCCTATGTATTCCAAAATGGCATTTACTCAGAACTCAGATACAACTGAAGACGGTTTCTTAAACACTTATGAACTCTATAATATTAGACTTAATAGTCGTATGGCAGTTCTAAGTTCTTGTAATAGTGGAAGTGGAAAAATGCATCGAGGTGAAGGAGTAATGAGTTTAGCCCGAGGATTTATTTATTCTGGTTGTCCTTCAATAGTTATGACTTTATGGTCGGTAGAAGATAAATCAGGAGTTAAATTGATGACATCATTTTATAAATACCTTCTGAAAGGTAAATCCAAATCAGAATCTTTAACCTTATCGAAGCTAGACTTTATTAATACTGCTGATCAATTAAAATCTCATCCTTATTTTTGGTCTGGTTATGTAGTTATAGGTAACAATAAAGCTTTATTTAAAACTCATAGAATATATTTAGTATATTTTGGAATTATAATTCTACTATTGGCTGGAGTATTATTCTTGATAAAAAACAAAAAGTCTATTTCAACTTCTTCAAAATAGATTCAGCATCAGATTTTTGAGTCATATCTTCATCAATCATTTTATTCAAAACATTTTCGGCCTTTGATATTTTATTTTGTTTTAAATAAATAAGGGCTAAATACCAGTATGATTGCTCCACGAATATATGATCTCCATTTAAAATTAGTTCGTTTAAGTATTTTTCGGCTAGTCTATAATTCCCCTTTTCTATTTCACAAATAGATAAATAAAACTGACTCATATAATTTGTATTGTCAAGTTTTATAACCATTGTTAGATAATCGGATGCTGTGTGGAAATCTCTACGATTATAGTTTTCAAAAGCATCATATAAAAAATTTTCTATTTCGGTTTGATTTGATGAAGATCTATTGATTATTATAGCGGGATAAACATTGTAGTATACATGAAAAATTTCAGTATTATTTGTTTTACCAAATGGTTTAAAAAAAATACTTGAAACAACAACTAATAAAACAATTGCAGCAGCAATTGAAGAATAAAAATATAGTTTTTTAGAAATGCTGAGTTGACATGATTTGTTTTTTGTAATATGATTGAGGGTGTTTCTTAAATTAATGATATCGTCTTCTAAAATAGCTTCATTAACTTTTTTTCGCAACAAAAACTCTTTCATCAGGTCAGGATCGTTTCTTAACGATTCTTCAAATTCTACTTGATCCCTAACCGACATTTCATTCATTAAATACTTCTCTATCAAATCGTATTTACTCTCCATCACTCTTCTTTAAATTTCGGATCACTCTTAATATATCGAACAAGTTGTTCTTTACATTTATATTTTTTTCGTTTTACATATTGTAAACTTTCTATACCAAGTTCATTAGCTATATCTTTTAAAGGAACCTTTTTTAAAAATAATTGTAATAGTTTTTGGCAATCCTTTTCAAGTCTAAGAAAATGTTTTTGGTATAATTTATACTGTTCGTTTCTTTCATATTCATCTAGGTTGACGTCTGAAATTTCCTCATATTCGAGATAGCCATCTAATTTTTCTACATACTCTTTATTATGAGATAACTGTTTAAGCCAGATAAATCTACAAACAGAGTATATATATGATTTAAACGAAGATGTGAGATTTAAGTTTCCATCTTTTATCTTTCGATAGATAATTATTATTCCTTCTTGAAAAACGTCTTTAGCGTCTTGTTCCGATCCACTATTGTTTAAAACATACCTTTTAATGGTTGGGAAATATACTGAATAGATATTTTTAATGATTTGCTGATCTTGGCTGCGAATTCCTTCTACAATTATTTTAGTATTTAATGATCTCAACTTAAAGCAAGGATATGTTTAATTTCCACCAAATCTAAAAAATAAGCTGAACATTAAAAAATAAAAAAGGTCGCAACATTCTGCGACCTGATAAACAATAGGAATAAATTTTATATTGAATATAGATATTTAACAACTGTTTTATCAATAAACACCAAAAAGATTACACCAATAAGTGCTATTAGTATGTATGGTGAAAAGCTGAGCTCATTCCATAAACTAGAAAAAAAGTTTGTTAAAGCTTTAAGATATGCAGGTTCGTGAAAACCATCAGATATTTGTGAAAAATCCAACCCATACTTAATGAAATAAAATATAAGGAATCCTAAGATCATAACACCAATAGATATTACCAACCCAATATTACTTTGCTTATCATCCTTCGAAATAAAACTTATTTTAACAGCAGGATCCATTAAAATGCGGTTCATAACATTTTTTGTAAAACCATCAGTCGGTTGCTGAATTTCGCTTTTACTAATTAATTTCTTAGTAAATTCATCGGAATTAAGTTTATTGTTGTTCATTTTACAAAATTGTTTTTACTTCATCTTTTAAAATCACTTTAAGTTCATCATAAAATCGCTTTCGTGCACGATGCAACTTAACTTTAGCGTTTGAGAGAGTTAATCCAGTCATTTCACAGATTTCATCAAGTGTATTTTCTTTTAAATAAAACATCGTTATAATAAATGCATCATCCTCTTTTAAATTCTCGATGGCTTCATTTATATATTTTTTCTGCTCACTTTTTGTCAATTCATTTACTGCATTGTAAGTTGATATAACTTGTGTTTCGGGTAAAAAAGAGTCATCAATATCATTAACCTCAATTTGTTTCTTTCTTAATTTTGAAATTGCACCATTATATGTTATCCTATACAACCATGTTGAGAACTTTGATTCAAATTTAAAATCTTTCAGCGAATTAAAAGCTTTTACAAAAGTATCTTGGGCTAATTCTTCAGCATCTTCTACATTTCGCAACATCCTAAGAGAAATAGTATATACCATACCCTTATGTTGATCAACTAAAAAGCTAAATGCATTAATATCACCTCTTAATACACGTTCTATATAGTACTTATCTTGTTTCAATCCCAGGCTTTTTCAATATGACGCTTAATAATGAAAATAGGTTACAGGTAGTTTCCAGCTATCAAGTTACAATTTTTTAATCGAATGTGTAACCCATTTTTAAAACTTGGCGTCATAGCAATAAAACGATGTTAAACTAAAACAATTAATTATGGACAATTTTGAATTTATTATTCCGATCGCAATGTTTGTAGTAGTATATGGTATTTTTCATTTATACGTAAGACGAAAAGAAAGACTTGCACTAATTGAAAAAGGCCAAACTGCAGCCATTTTTAACAGCGAATCAAATGTATCACCAAGTTTAAAATACGGTATTTTTTGTATTGGAATTGCAATAGGATTTTTAATGGGTGAAATTTTGGTACAATCAACTAATCTCAACGAAGGAGTTGCTTATCTTTCAATGATTTTCTTATTTGGAGGTATTGGATTAGTTAGCTATTACTTTGTTGCAAAAAAACATGCAAGAAAAGAATAAACAAACTTAATAAGAAAATTAAACCGAAGTAAAATTACTTCGGTTTTTTATTTGTGTTTTATTTTGATTTCGCTTTTATCATTTTAAAGATTGATTCCTGACATACAGGGCAAAAACCTGGGGCACGGTTTGTTTTCATTCTGCAATCCATAAATGGACTATACATTCCTTCACTAACATATCCTCCGCCTTCGAATGCACCTATAATAGTATCATATTTTTCTTCCCTGGGAGTAGGAACCGGAATATCAGTGTTAATTAATAATTTCCACTTATGATCAAAACTAACCAAAGTTGTAAGGTTTGGTTGCCAGGGTTCAATCTCTAAATTGAAAAAATCGTTGTAAGCTGTTGATGAATTATAATATTCATCACCCAAACCTGCAAATGAGTGCCCTAACTCATGAATAAAAACTTCTTTTGAAAATGCATGATCTACACTTGTAATAGCATAGTGATTATATATTCCTCCACCCCCATATTTCTCAGAGTTCACTAAAATGCATATATCATCGCAAGGAACTAATCCTGCTACATCTCTAACTGCGAAAAAATCTTCTGTTGTTAAGTATCGTTCGCTTCCAAATGTGTAAAAATTGCTGTTAACAATTGTGTTTTTATAAATATCTTCTCCTGGAATATCAGTTCCTGAATCTTCTGATTCGGATTTCACAAGCCATATATTAAATTTATCTTTATTTGAAAGATATGGTTCGTATAAAAACAGATAATCAATCATACGTTTAGCATCAGATTCAAATTTATCCATTTCATCTACAGTATAACCTTCGGCTAAAAATACCAAATCAACCTTTTCTGATGATTCACCATTATCTACAAGCTTTATAAAAGGGAACTTCTTTAATTCTGAATTATAAGTATACTCTTTTGGATCAATTTTATAATTAAAAAGTTCAATGAAATTTCCTTCCCATGCAAGACTATAAATTCTAATTAACACTGGTGTCTTTGGGTATGGAAATACCACTGATTGTCGAAACTCTTTATAAATAGTATCTGCTTCTAAGGTTGTTTGCCATTCTTCGAATAAAGTACAAAATCCTTGCGAATATATTATGCTATCTGCTATTAAATCAATAATTTCAAACGTATATTCACCATAATTAAATTTATCGATGAGCACTGTCTTGGAACCTCCCCAAAAATGTTCTTTAGTAATTTTAGCTAATTTTATTTCTTCACTATCAGCATTTCCGTAAAAGATGAAATCTAATCTCATCGACTGATCTTCAAAATATTGATTGAAATTAGACTCTTGAGCAAAAAGCTGATTTATTGTTATTAAAAGAAAAATTATTGTTGTTCTCATATCATACTTTTTTTAATTTGTTAAATTTACAAAATATCATTCATCGAAACATTTCTTAGACTATGAATTTATCGTTAGGATTAAAATTAAAAGAATTGCTTATAAGCTGGGGATTATCAGAACAACTTGCTATTCTCACCAAGAATATTTTTGTAGTAATAGCTATTATTATTATATCATTTCTTGCATATTTTATCACAAAGAGAATTTTAATTAAAATTATTCGAGGTTTTGTAAAAAGAAGTAAAATAAAATGGGATGATATTTTAATTAATCAAAATATCTTAAGAAGATTTTCGCATTTAATACCTGCACTTATTATTTACTTTTTTTCGAAAAATGGATTAATAGAATATCCTAACATTTCAACTTTTATTCAAACAGGTGCATATATTTATATTATTCTAATTGGAATGTTAATCCTTGATTCATTTTTATCTGCACTAAATGAAATATATTCAACTCTTCCAGCCTCAAAGGAAAGACCCATAAAAGGTTATATTCAAAGTATTAAAATTGTTATTTATTTTATTGGAGTTATTGTAATTATTTCTGTAATCATTGGAAAATCTCCCACTAAACTACTCGCAAGTTTAGGAGCAATTGCAGCTATTTTGATTTTAATTTTTAAGGATACTATTCTTGGTTTAGTATCAGGTATACAATTAACTGCAAATCAAATGGTGAAAATTGGTGATTGGATTAGCATGCCTAGCCGTAGTGCTGACGGTACTGTTTTGGAGATTACATTGAATACAGTAAAAGTTCAAAATTGGGACAGAACTATTTCTACAATTCCTACTTATGCTCTGATTTCAGAATCATTCCAAAATTGGAAAGGAATGGAAGAGTCTGAGGGAAGAAGAATTGCCCGCTCAGTTAATATTGATTTGAAGAGCATTAAATTTTGTGATCATGAAATGCTCGAAAAATTCAAGAAAATAAAGTTAATTGAGAATTATGTGACAGAAAAACAAGATGAAATTGATGAATATAATAAAACACTTAATCTTGACGATAATGATAAGGTTAGTCGAAGAAATCTGACCAATATTGGAGTGTTTAGAAAATATATTGAAATATATCTTGATATTCATCCGAAAATACTCGGCAAGGATTCAGGCTATACCCTTATTGTAAGACACTTACAGCCCACAGAAAAAGGATTGCCAGTTCAAATATATTGTTTTAGTAAAGATCAGGCATGGGCAAAATATGAACTGGTACAAGCCGATATATTTGATCATATACTAGCGGTTGTTCCCGAATTTGAGCTTAGTATATATCAAAATCCAACAGGTGATGATTTTAAAAACTTAGCTAATTAATATGAAATATTTTTATCTACTAATATTTTTAAGTATGTCTGGTTTGGGTAAGGTTAATGCCCAAAAAGTATATTCTGTTAATTACGATTATCAGGCCGATGTAAAAGTGTACGTTACAGATTACGATTACCAGGCCGATTTACTGGTTTATAAAGTAAAATACGATTATCAGGTAAAAGAAAATAAAGGTTTGTGGTATTTTACAGATTACGATTATCAGGCTGATAAAAAAATATATTTCACTAAATATGATTATCAAGCAGATTTAAAAATCTATTTTGTTGATTATGACTATCAAGCTAAGTGGCGCGATGAAAAAAAGAAACATTTAATGTTTTAAATCGTATTTAATTCAGATATACTTTTTATATTAGAATTTATAATAACTGCTTTTACCTTGAACCTAAATATTGAATAAATTTTCTCATGTCAGCACGGAAATCAAAAATTAAAACCAAAGAAGACCTTCCTGAAGATATAACTGCTTCGGATTCTGAAATAAATGTGAATCCAGAAAATGAAAAGATTAAAAAATTTCTAAAAAAGTCGCAAGAGGAAAACATTAAACTTACTGATAAGATTGAAAGTCTTGAAAAAGCTCAGGATATTATCTTCGATCAGTTTAAATCATTAGAACTTCAGCGAATTGAGCTAGAGAAACAACAAAAGAAACTTGAAGATGATAGTGAAAAATTCCGAGGAAGAACAATTGATTTATTCGGAAAAATGGTTGATTTAAAGAAGGCAAAAAAAACTATCGATCAACAAAATAAAAAATTAGAATTACAACAAAAAGAAATTGAGAAGCATCAAATATTACTAGAAAATTCTAGCGACAAATTTAGGGAAAGAACTATAGAACTGTTCGGCAAGATGATAGACCTTAAAAAGGCTAAAAAAACTATAAGTTTACAAAAGGAAGAAATTGAAAACCACCGGGAGTTATTAAAAGAATTAAATGCCAGTAAGGATAAGTTTTTCTCGATTATTGCACACGATTTGCGTAACCCAATAGCAGGTTTTCTAAACCTAACTGAGATTTTAACTAATAATTTCGATGTATTTTCTGAAAAAGAAAGTAAAGAATTTATTGAAGTTATGAACCAGGCTTCGAAGCAGTTATACAATTTAATGGAAAATCTTTTACAATGGTCGAGAGCACAAACAGGAAGTATAACATATGAGCCTAAATTTATTTCAGTTAAAAGAATGGTTGACGATACTGTTGACGCATTAATGATTAATATTGAAAATAAACGCATTAAAGTTAATGTGTCTGTGGATGAAAAAACAGCCGTATATGTTGATGAAAATATGATAACCACAGTAATTCGGAATCTTATAAGTAACGCAATTAAATTCTCAAATCCCGAAGGTCTAATATCAGTTCGATGTACTCAACAAGATACTTTTGTAGAAGTATCCATAGTTGATAATGGTGTTGGAATTAAAAAAGAAGATCAGAAAAAACTATTTAGAATAGACCATCATGTAACTACTGTTGGAACATCAGAAGAAAAAGGAACCGGATTAGGATTAATATTATGCAAGGAGTTTGTTGAAAAAAATGGTGGGAAAATATGGGTTGAAAGTGATATTAATAAAGGTTCTTCATTTACTTTTACCTTGCCCAGAAAAGCTAAAGACTAATCCATTTTCTTCATTCAGGTAATCTAATACGATTATTTCGCATAAATTCATATCTTTAGGCCGTAATTACTAACCTCTATGCACAGTTATTAGAATAGAATGCTAAGATATACTAAGATATTAATAATATTCCTGCTCATTTGCTTTTCGCTAAATAACACAGCTAACGCTTTACAAGTTGACAGTCTGCTGAATATTCTAGAAAATCAGAAGGGAGTTGAGAAAATGAAAACTCTTCGACTTATTACCAAAGAATATTTGAACAATTCTGTTGAAGATGCTATAAAATATGCGAGTGAGCTTCTAGTAATTGCGGAAGAAGAAGGTAATTTGAAATTTATAGATCTAGCTTGTTCGTTTCTAGGCGAAGCATATTTTTATATGGACGAAATAGATAAATCTATTGAATATTTTGAGAAATTCCTTGAAATAAATATCACACAGCAAGATATTGACGGAATTGGGACTGCATACAATAATCTAGGAATTGTATATCGATACATAGAAAAATACGAAACTGCTATTCAGTATTACCTAGAAAGTTTAACAATAAAAGAGCGACTAAAAGATTCTGCAGGTATAAGTTCGACATTAAACAACATTGGTGTTTTATATTTTCATATGGGAAACTATGACGATGCACTCGATTATTATACCCGATCTTATGATTTGGAAACTGCATTACAAAACAAATCAGGAATTGCAACATCTTTGTTGAATATTGGTGAAATTCATAGTATGCTAAATAATTTCACTGATGCTCTAAGTTATTTCCAAAGAAGTATAGAGCTATCAGAAGCTATTGAAGATTTGCATACACTTGAAGTGAATTATAAGTGTTTGTACGATATGTATAAACGCAAAATCAATTTCCAAAAAGCACTTTATTATTACGAACAATATACCGAATTGCGAAATAGCAGATTAAGTCAAGAAGCAAGAAGTGAAATCGCTGAATTGGAAATTCAATATGAAACCAGTAAGAAAGAAAAAGAAATTGAATTACTAAACAAGCAAAATGTACAGGGTAGAATTATCATTTTTATTCTTTCCATTGCATTTGTAATTTTTGTTTTCTTGCTTATTTTACTGTACAAACAAGGTCAGGCTAAAAAGAAAGCATTAAAATTACTTTCTATCAAAAACAAGAAAATAACAGAACAAACAGAGGTATTAAACATATTAAACATTACAAAAGATAAATTCTTCTCAATTATTTCGCACGATTTAAAAAGTGCAATCGGGGGCTTTTTAGCACAAACAAATTTTTTAGCTGAAGATTTTAAGAACCTACCACCAGATGACATGCATGATTTAATCATTAAAATGAACCAATCATCAAAACAACTATATAGTTTATTAGAGAATCTTTTAGAATGGGCAAAATCACAAACAGGGAGTATTAACGTTCAGCAGGAAAAATTTAAACTGAAAGTACTAGTTGATAATATTATTCCAATATATAGAGAATTAATGGATGATAAGAAAATTAAGGCAATTGTTAAAATTGATCCTGAACTACTTGTATTTGCTGATATTAATATGATTAGCACAGTTTTTCGTAATTTAGTTACAAACGCTATTAAGTTTTCATATCCTGAAAGTTCTTTTATAATTGCATCCACTATTCAAGATAATTTTGTGCAGGTAGAAGTTATTGACGAAGGGGTTGGTATTTCTGAAAAAGATCAACAAAAACTCTTTAATATTGATCAAAGTTTTTCAAATCCCGGAACAAAAAAAGAAAAAGGTTCTGGCCTGGGATTAATTATATGTAAAGAGTTTATTGAATTAAATCAGGGTAAAATTTGGATTGATAATACAAAGGATAAAGGAACTTCGTTTAAATTCACACTAAAACCAGCTTAGTTTAACTTTTCGTACTTAGTAATTTTTAATTATCTTCAAGTTTTTATTTCATAATTAGAAGATGTTAAAAAACTATTTTCTTACAACTCTAAGAAAAATAAAAAGAAACTTTGGATTACACTTACTTAATATAGCTGGGTTATCAATTGGATTGGCTATTTCTTTTTTAATTTTTCTTTATTTAATTCATGAAACAGGATTTGATAAACAGCATAAGAAAAGAAACCATATTTACCGCTTAATATTAAATTATCATCCTGAAGGTAGTGAATCCAATTATATAGTTTCAGATATTGAAAATAATGTCATTTTAAAACTGCGCGAAGAATATCCTGAAGTAAAGAAAATAACAAACATATACAGGATTGATGGAAATAATTACATTAGATATCGGTCTAAATTTAATCCTGAAAATGATATTTGCTTCGCAGATCCAGAGGTGCTTGATATTTTTACTTTTGATCTTATAAAAGGTGAAGATAATAATTTGCTAATAGATGATTTTGATGTTCTAATAACAGAATCAAAATCAAAAAAATATTTTCAAAATGAAAATCCAATTGGGAAATTACTTACCCTTGAAACAGAAAAGGATACAATTTTACTTACCGTAAAAGGGATAATAAAAGATTTTCCTATAAATTCAACATTTAAATTCGATTTTATTGGAAAAATGAGTAATTCTTTTAAAGATTACTATAATAATTTCTTTCCAGAGGAAACATATTTACTTGTACAATATAATACTCATCAAGAAGAACTGGAAAAGAAGCTTCCGGTATTCAAATATGAATATGAAACTACAATGATAAATAGTTATACGATTCAATCTTTAAATGACATTTATTTTTATTCCGATTTTATTCAAACTTATGATAAAAAAACAGGCAACAAAACAAATGTTTATATTTTAGGTGTTATTGCAGTAGTGATACTTTTAGTTTCAATAAATAACTATATTATATTTTCAATATTTGACACAAAATCATTAATAAAAGAGATCGCAATTAGGAAAACCGCTGGAGCTTCATTAAAAAATATCCAAATCCAACAACTCATATCTTCATTTATATTCGCATTTATCGCATTTATAATTGCATTTATAATTATGTATTTGTTAATACCAAGTTGGAATAATTACTTTGAAGTTAACTTGTATCCAATTTTATTAAATAATATTAACTATACATTTGGCATTATCATTATTACTTTTTTAACAGGACTAATGTCAGGTCTTTATAATGCGTTCTATATAAGTGTACTAAATCCTCTTTTGCTGTTTCGTTCATCGTTTATTTCTATAAAAAGGAAGAATTATTTACAAAAAATCATAATTGCTTTTCAGGTTCTTTTATTTGTTTCATTAACCTCTTTTTCAATTTTAGTGAAAAATCAAGTAAACTTTGCAATTAACAAAGATACTGGCTATGATAAAGAAAATATATTAATCATTGATTTTTCAAATAAAGAATTGAAAGATAAATATCAGGTATTTAAAAATGAAATATCCAATTTACCATTTGTTAGTGATGTTTCAGCATTAAGTCAAATAATTCCTAATAATAATCTATGGAAAACTCATTTGCCAAAATATAATGAACAATCAAAAAATGTAATTGCATATTCAATAAAGGTCGATGAGAACTTTTTTAATACAATGTCGATACCTTTAATTAATGGAAATGATGAGCAAAAAGCTTTTACTGATAAAAAAGCTTATATTATAAATGAAATAGCTGCAAAAGAGTTAGGAATAAATAAGGATTTAAAATTTCCTGTTAACCTTCTTACAAAAGATGGAAAAACAATAATTATAGAAAGAATATGCATGAATTTTGATCTTCAAAGTGTAAATCATCAACCTTTTCCACTAGTAATCCGTATGAAAGAATCGCATTTAAATAATGTTCTGATTAAACTTGATAGTAACAAACCTGATAATGCATTAAAACAAATAGAATCTTTATATTATGGAATAGTATCCAATGATTTCACATTCCAAGCCGTTTATCTTGATGATCATATTGAAAATAGTTATAGTAAAAACAGGTTATTTTTATATGCAATATCTTTAGGTACATTAATAACAATATTCATGGCAATACTAGGTTTATTAAATGTTTCTTTACTAATACTAAAATCAAGAACTAAAGAAATATTAGTTAGAAAAGTTCACGGAGCTAGTAAACTGTCAATAGTTAAATTACTAGCTGCAGAAGAAGCACAATTGGTAATTGGAGCAAATATAATAGCAATACCTTTTACAATTTATTTAATGAATAAGTGGCTTCAAAATTTTGCTCAACATATTAATATTACTTCAAACATTTTTATAATATCATTGACTTTATCAGTAATATTTATGTTAGCAATCTCTTTTATTAGTTTAAAAATAATATTTAGAAAGAACTTATTGTCGGAATTAAATAGAGAATAGAAATTAGCTTAATCTCTGCTTCACAGCCTCATAAATTAATATAGAAGCTGCCACCGATACATTAAGTGAATCAATTTCACCTAAAATTGGAATTTTTACCAATTGATCTGCTCCTCTTAAATATTCGAAATCAACACCTCGGTCTTCAGATCCCAAAAGTATTGCTGTGGGTACTGAAAAGTCAACTTTATAATAAAAATCACTTGCTTTTTCGGTAGCTGCAATTATTTGTATTCCACTTTCCTGTAAATAAGTTAAAGTTTTTGATAAATTTTTAACCCTGCAAACAGGCATCTTTAGTAATGCACCAGCCGATGTCTTTACAGCATCGCCCGAAATTTGCGCTGATCCTTTTTCAGGAACAATTATAGCATTAACATTGGCACATTCTGCTGTTCGAGTTATTGCACCAAAATTCCGAACATCAGTAACTTTGTCAAGTATAACAAACAATGGAGTTTTGCCTGTTTCAAACAATAATGGTAATATGTTTTCAATATTTTGAAATTCAATGGGAGAAATATAAGCTATCACTCCCTGATGATTCTTCATCGTCACCCTATTTAAACGTTCGTTTGGAACATACTGAACAGGCATTTCCAGTTCCTTTACCAATTCAATTAACTCAAAAAACAACTCTCCCTTCAGGCCACTTTTTATCATTAATTTATCGATTTGCTTTCCAGCCTTTATAGCTTCAATTACAGCCCTAATTCCAAATATAAAATCTTTATCTTGTTTCATTCTTCTGTGTTTTGAAAATAAAATATTTCTCCGTTGTTCCACATTTTAATTGCCTCATCCCAGCCTGTAAATTTCAGTTTTTCTCTGTCTAAAACATAATGATTCAAACTAAACGGGTGTTCTGCATATTTAAATATAAATGTTACCCCTGTTCCTAATCCAGTAGGATTATAAATCCATCTTTCTTCATCGCCAGACTTATACAAATAATCTGGCAAGCCATATATTATATATATCATTCCTCGATCGGTTTGCCAACCTTCTTTATACGATGTAAAATATTTATTAGCCAGCATAACTCTATTGTAAAATGCTTTTATAAGTTCTCTTGATTTATCTATATTGTTTGCTTTTCCTAACCAGAAATTATCGACAGCTAATTTTGTGAGTTTACCAGTTGAATCAGAATAAGGAATTGAATCTAGGGTTCCTAAATAAAATATTGGTTTTGCCAGGTCTTCTGGTGTTCTAACAATTGGAAATGCTTCTCCGAAATTAAAAAAAGCTAATCCTCCTGAAGATTCATTATAAATTTTACCCGTTTTTGTAAAGTAATAAATTCCTTCCCTGTTATAGTTTTGATATTTAATTGAATCGAGGTAACAAATCCAACTTGTATCTACATTTTCAAAATTATCTCTTAAAGTATCTTCAAAATCTGGTGCTTGTGGAATAATAAAATTATTAGCAAAGAAATAAACATTTAATGAATCCAAATCTTCTACATAAAATTTAATTCCGAATTCCTTCTTTTCGTTTATATATGAATTAATCAAGTATTCCTTTTTTGGACCATTGTATACAACAAAATCCTGTAGGTTTGTTTCTCTGGTTCGATCAATTCTCAGAAAAGAGTATTGTGAATTCTTTCTATTTAAGTCTGTTGTGATAATCTCTAGAAGGTAGTTATTGCCTTTTATAGCTTTAACAGGAACTTCGGTAGTAAAAAACAATATATCTGGATCTTTTTCAAATTTAAAGGTAGTAGTAGAGCTATCAGCTAGGATTTGTTTCTTATTTAAATCATACAAGTTATAAACTATCTTAATGCGAGCTAATAATTTATTATCAGAATTAGCCTGATTAAATAACAGATCTTTTGTAAATACACGTTCAATAATTAATGAACTAGTATCTGAATTATTATAAACTTTAATTCTTGGATGTATTGATGAACTGGCAGGATTGTATATTCCTTCTAAATTTCTGGGTGTTGAAGTTTTTTTAAAGACATTACATGATACTGCAATTACTAAAAGAAAAAATAAAAGCCAGTATTTGAAAAGGTTTTTCATCTATTAAACTCAAAAATAATAAATATAATCAATTTCTTTGTTGTTTCAATTCTTCCAGCGCTTCAGTATGTTCTTCCCAATTTCTCATTTCAAGTTCGAGTTTTTGTTTTAATTTATCGTATTTTGTAAATAACGCTGGATCGTCATTCATTTTTTCAGGATCAGATAGCAATTTTCCTATTTGATCTATTTCTAACTCAATTTTTTCAATTTCTAACTCGCTTGCATTTACTTTATTCTCTGCTTTACGTATGTGTTTTTCAAAATCTTTTCTTTCTAAATAAGTTTGCTTATTATTCGTTAATGTTTTTTGTTTTTTCTGAGAGACCAGTTTATCCTTTTTTTCAATCTCTTTTAAATTTTCAAGTTTTCGTTTTCTTAAGAAATCATAAATTCCTCCGATATGTTCTCGAATTCTTTTATCTCTAAATTCATAAACTTTTTCAACCAAATCGTTAAGGAATTCTCTATCGTGTGACACTAAAATTAAAGTACCTTCATAAGCTTTTAAAGCCTTTTT
The DNA here is from genome assembly GCA_042584405.1 of Bacteroidota bacterium. Taxonomy (GTDB): domain Bacteria; phylum Bacteroidota; class Bacteroidia; order Bacteroidales; family UBA12077; genus UBA12077. The sequence continues at coordinate 12,893 of JBHOSR010000025.1, read as the reverse complement.
AAGAATATCTTTAGATCGCATATCCAGATGATTTGTAGGCTCATCAAGCACCAATAAATTATAGGATTTTAACAGTAACTTAGCCATGGCTAATCTTGAACGTTCTCCACCAGAAAGTACTTTTACTTTTTTATCAATATCTTCACCACTAAAAAGAAATGCTCCAAGGATATCTCGTATTTTTGTCCTAACATCACCTACAGCAACATCATCAATTGTTTCAAATACTGTTTTGCGTTCATCTAATAATTCATCCTGATTTTGTGCAAAATAACCAACCGAAACATTATGACCAATTTTAAGTTCACCACTATAATCAAGATCTCCTATTATGATTCTTGAAAGTGTGGTTTTACCTTCACCATTTCTACCAACAAAAGCAATTTTTTCTCCTCGGGTTATCGTTAGTTCAATATCTTCAAAAACGGTCAGGTCGCCATATTTCTTTAACATATCTTTTGTTCTAACAACAAGATCGCCTGATCGTGGTGCAGGTGGAAATTTTATATTAATAGTAGAAGTATCAAGTTCATCAACTTCAATACGGTCAATCTTATCGAGTTGCTTAATTCTCGACTGAACCTGGACAGCTTTTGTAGCTTTATATCTAAATCTTTCAATAAAATCTTCGGTATCTTCAATTAACTTTTGTTGATTTCGATAAGCTGCCAATTGTTGTTCTCTTCGCTCCTTTCGTAAGATTTCATATTTCGAATATGAAACATTATAATCGTAAAGTTTACCCATTGAAATCTCAACGGTTCTCTTAGTTATATTATCTAAAAAGGCCCTGTCGTGCGAAATAAGAACAACTGCCCCAGGATAATCTTTTAAAAAATCTTCAAACCACTGAATAGCTTCAATATCAAGATGGTTTGTAGGTTCATCGAGCAATAATACATTCGGTTTTTGTAAAAGTATTTTAGCTAATTCAATCCGCATACGCCAACCACCGCTAAATTCTGAAGTTGGGCGATTAAAATCGGTGGCTTTAAATCCCAATCCAATTAATGTTTGTTCAATATTTGCTTCAATTGATCCTCCCCCAAGTAGCTGATACCTATCACTTGCTTCAGTTAAATCGTGTATTAATTTTAGATATTCCTTTGATTCGTAATCCGTTCTATCAGCTAATTGATCATTGATCTTTTTTATTTTATTGTCAAGTTTCAAGACTTCTGAAAAAGCTTCTCGTGATTCTTCAAAAACAGTTCTTCCATCCTTTATAACCATATTTTGAGGAAGATATCCTAAACTAATATCAGACGGAACAGTAACATTTCCTTTAGTAGGAGTTTGTTCTCCTACAAATATTTTAAGCAAGGTTGATTTACCTGCTCCATTTTTTCCAACTAATCCAATCCTATCTTTTTGATTTATTAAAAAAGATACTTCATTAAATAGTTGGAAGCCTCCAAATTCAACAGTTAATTGATCAACAGAAATCATAGAGATAAACAATTTCCGCAAAGATATAATAATCTATAAGAATTCAGATTATTACAGTTCAGAACAACAGAATCAATATTAATTAAACTTAAATTATATCTTTGCAAAAATTTAAATTTTAGAAAGTGGGAAGAAAGAAAAGAGCTTTGCCGTTAATTGAGAAAGTTGAAATATCGGATATTGCAGCGGAAGGAAAAGCGATAGCTAAAATCGATAACAAAGTTATTTTTATTACTCAAGTTGTTCCTGGAGATATTGTTGATATACAGGTTACTAAAAAGCGTAAAAGCTTTATGGAAGCTATACCAGTAAAGTTCCACAAATATTCGGACGTAAGAGTTGAAGCCTTTTGCGAACATTTTGGAGTTTGTGGTGGATGCAAATGGCAGAATCTTCCTTATAATGAACAACTAAAATATAAGCACCAACAAGTTATTGATAATCTTGAGCGAATTGCAAAAATTGAATTGCCAGAAGTTGATTACATACTTCCATCTGAAAACACCACATTTTACAGAAACAAACTTGAATATACTTTTTCGAATAATAGATGGTTAACCAAAGAAGAAATTAATACTGAAGAAAAACTTGAACGTAGCAACGCTCTGGGATTTCATGTGCCAAAAATTTGGGATAAAATCGTAAATATTAACAACTGTCATTTGCAAAAAGAACCTTCCAATGCTATCCGACTTGAAATAAAGAAATATGCCGACGAAAATCATCTTTCATATTTTGATTTAAGAAAACAAGAAGGATTTTTGCGAAATTTAATTATTAGAACATCAACAACAAATGAACTAATGGTTATTGTGGTTTTCTTTTATGATGACCCAGAAATTATAAAATTATTGCTCAATCATATATCGGACAAATTCCCTGAGATAAGCTCATTAATGTATATTGTAAACTCTAAGTCGAATGATTCAATAACTGATCAAGAAGTAATTTTATTTAAAGGGAACGATCACATATTTGAACAAATGGAAGATTTGAAGTTTAAAATTGGTCCAAAATCTTTTTATCAAACTAACTCAGAACAAGCCCATAATTTATATTCTAAAACAAGGGAATTTACCAACTTAACAGGAAATGAAACGGTTTATGATCTTTATACCGGAACAGGAACAATAGCTAACTTCATTGCTAATAAAGCTAAAAAAGTTGTTGGTATAGAGTATGTTCCTGAAGCTATTGAAGATGCTAAAGTAAATTCAGAGATTAATAAAATAACCAATACTACTTTCTTTGCAGGAGACATGAAAGATATTTTAACATCTGATTTTATTATAAAACATGGAAAACCTGATGTTATCATTACTGATCCACCGCGAGCAGGAATGCACAAAGATGTTATAGAAAGCATTTTAAATGCTAATCCGCAAAAAATTGTTTATGTTAGCTGTAATCCTGCTACACAGGCCAGAGACATTCATCTTCTTGATATAAATTATAAAGCAACTAAAATTCAACCAGTTGATATGTTTCCACATACCTATCATGTTGAAAATATTGTTTTACTGGAAAGAAGATAAATAAATTAGTATATGTATTATTAAAGTGTTAATCCCACCTAAACGTTATCTGTCAATAAATCATTGTTTTCTTATATAAATATTGATTTTATTTATATATTAGCTGTTCTTAATCCGGGAAAATAAAACAAAAAAAGTTCCGGGTTTTTAGTTCAAAATAATGACGCAAAATATTTCTGATTCTAATAAAAAAGAAAATTACAACTACATTGATTTACTTTTTGGGAACCGCGAAAATTACAGTCTTGAGCATAGGTTCTTTAATTCAGTAAGTCTTTTTTCTGCATTAGCAGCCTTCTTTGCCAGTATTACTAATATTGCATTGCAACTCAATTTTAAATTAACTTCGTTTACTATTTTTTCAACTTTTGTGCTTTTTGTTTTTTATTACATATCACGGAAAAGGAAAGTATTTAAACCTCTTGTTACGCCGTTTATAATTTACTCACTAGTTGTACTTTCCACCGTTTGGTTTTTTAATGCTGGATCGGAAGGACCCGTTGTGTTTGTATATCTTGTTGGTTTAGTTCTTTTTGTTATTATAACAGGTGGTAGAAATCGAATAATAGTTATTTCCTTTTTCTTACTTAATTTATCTCTTTTATTTTTTTTTGAAAGAAAATTCCCAAACCTTATTACACCATACGAGAGTGATTTTATAAAATTTTATGATGTAACCATTACATTCCTTTTTTCATTTATAATTATATATTTCGTTGTTGCCATTCTTGTAAAAAGTTATCGTGAAGAAAAAACGATATCAACTATCCAGCAAGATGAGCTTATATTCCAGAAAAAACAAATTACAGATAGCATACAATATGCAAAAAGTTTACAAACTGGACTTTTAACTGATCAAAATACAATTAGAAAAATCCTGCCTAATTATTTCATATCATATTTACCAAAAGATATTGTTAGCGGCGATTTTTATTGGGTAAAGAAAATAAACGATCATATAATTATTGCTGCCGCAGATTGTACTGGACATGGTGTACCTGGAGCATTCATGAGCGTTTTAGGAATATCTTTATTAAATGAGATTGTTCGTAGAAAAGAAATAAACAAAGCTAATCAAGCGTTAGAAGTACTGCGTCACGAGCTAAAAGAAGCATTAAATCAGTCACATGAAGATTATTCGTATAATAATGGAATGGACATAGCTCTGTGTGCAATAAATCCAAAAGAGAAAACCATGCAATATGCAGGTGCAAATGCTCCGATGTATTTAATCCGAAATGAAAAACTTATAGAATATAAACCTACAAGAAATCCAATAGGCTTAACCCCTATTGAAATTCCATTTCAGAATAATGAAATTGAATACGAAGAAGGAGATATTTTTTATCTCTTCTCAGATGGATTATTGGATCAGTTCGGAGGTGATGAAGGTAAAAAATATCGCGCAAGGAGATTTAAACATATGTTACTTGAAATCCATAACAAACCACTCGAAATTCAAAAAGATCAATTAGAGCTTAGTCTAAAACTCTGGATGGGAAAAAAATACGAGCAAATAGATGATATATTAGTCTTCGGTTTTAAACTATAAAAAACCACTCATTTATAATAACTGAGTGGTTTTTTCTTTTAAGAAATTCTTTAAACTTTTTCCGGTATTCTAATCTCCGGATGCTCAGATTTAAATCCTTGCCAATATGTTTTTATAGTAGATTTTACTTCTCGATGTAATAATAAGATTCCTGTTAGATTTGGAATAGCCATAAACACAACTGTTAATAATGATAAATTCCAAATTATAGTTGTATCTGTAAATCCTGCAAAGAAAAATCCTGCAACATAAAGTAATCTGTAAAAAATTACATATCTTGAACCAAATAAAAAGGTAACCGATCTATCGCCATAATACGACCAGGAAATTGCTGTTGAAAACGCAAATAACAGTAAACCGATTGAAACAATGTACTTACCAAATTCACCAAAAAAACTTCGAGTAAAAGCCACTGCAGTTAAAGGAGCACTATGTATCAATGATCTTCCGAGGAATAAAATATTATCATCGCCATTTTCGACTTTACCTTCTGTCACTTTTATTTTTCCATTAAAGGAATGATCATCTAAAAGAACTTTGATATCTTCAGCAATCGATCGTGCATGAACAATTGTTAAGTCATTTTGAATTTCGCCATCAACAACTTCAAGTTCTCCATTAAATAATGGTAATGCTGATACACTAGATAAATGGTTAAAAATGGCCTTTTGATCTGCTTCAATTTCATTATATGTATCAGCAAATACAATCATATCAGTATTTTGAAACTGATTATTATGTTTTTCGTTCCAAACACCTGAAGATAAGAGAACCAAGCCAGTAATGGTGCAAATAATTATTGTGTCGATAAATGGTTCTAAAATTGCAACCAATCCTTCAGAAACAGGTTCATGTGCACGAGCTGCAGAGTGAGCAATAGGTGCTGAACCCTGACCAGCTTCATTAGAAAATAATCCACGATTTACACCTTGATTAAACATAAAAGCAAAACTTGCTCCTAAAAATCCCCCAACTGCTGCAGGTCCTGTAAAAATATTTGAAAAAATTGCTCCAAAAGACGGAATAATGTTTTGATAATTTGTAATTATAACTGCTAACGCACCAATTAAATAGATTAAAGCCATTCCGGGAACTAAACGTTCCGTAACCTTAGCAATTCTCTTAATTCCACCAATAATTACAAATGCCAACAAAACTGCCATTATAGCACCAGTAATTATTCTTTGGATACCAAAAGTTGCTAATACAGAATCAGTAATACTATTAATCTGTGGCATGCTTCCAGAACCAAATGATGAAAGGATTGTTGCTCCTGCGAAAAATATTCCTAACCATTTACCCGTTTTTAATATTTTTCCATTCTTTAAATTAATATTCAACCGCTTTTTCATATAGTACATTGGGCCACCAGCAACCATCCCCTTTTCATCAAAATCTCGATATTTATGAGATAAGGTAACCTCAACAAATTTAGTACACATACCAAAAAATGCTGTTACCAACATCCAAAATAAAGCAGCCGGACCTCCCATATGAATAGCTAACGCAACACCCGCAATATTTCCTGTTCCAACGGTTCCTGAAAGAGCTGTAGTAAGGGCTTGAAAGTGAGAAGTATCTCCTTTATCACTTTTTTTATCAAATTTACCTCTCACAATTCTAACCGCATGTTTGAAATACCTTAACTGCGGAAACTTTAAATAAACAGTGAAAAATAAACCTGTTCCAATTAAAAAATATACAAACCATGGATGCCCTCCAAGGAAACTATGTAGAGTCTGGAAAAAATTATTCAGTTGTTGCATAATGTATAATTTCTATTTGATGTAAAAATTGAAATGTTAACAAATGTAATAATATTTGTCAAAGTTCAAAATTGGAAATTCACATTGGTTTTATCATTTGTCAATAAAAGAGTTTGAAAAAAGCCCGGAAAAAATCCGAGCTATTTAGTAATATTTTTTATAATTCTATATTGGTACCTTAATCTTATCTTCTTTAGAAATCCCCGATACAATTTCAATGTTAATACCATCAGATAATCCTATCTCGATCATTTTTTTCTCATAAATTTGAGGTTCTGTTTCAATTTCCACAAAAACAGAATCATCTTCAAATAATAATAAACTTTCTTTAACCGCAAGTACGCTATCTTTTCTTGTAAGCACAATATCTGCATTAGCACTATATCCGGCTCTAATAAAATAATCTTTTTTAAGCTCAACAGCCGCTTTTATTTCAAATTGTATTGCACCATTTTCTTCTATTCCTTTTGGAGATATGTACTCTAAATATGCATTAAATGTTGTTTCTTCAATTGCACCAATTGTTAAAATTAGGTTCATTCCGGTTCTAATTTTACCTACTTCTGTTTCATCAACCTTACCTTCGAAAACCATTTCTCCCATATCGGCAACCACTGCAATTGTAGAACCTGCATTAAATGTATTACTTTCTATAACCGAATTTCCTTGCTCAACAGGAACATCCAAAACCATTCCTTCAATTGTCGACCGAATAAGAGTATTTGTAGAAGATTCTGAATCTTTTGTAACTCCCTTTTTTATAAGCTGTAAATTATTTTCAGCCGCATTTAGTTCTGATTTTGCACGATTTAAAGATATTTCGTATTGTTGAAACTCCGCAGCAGGTATTACTCCCTCATCAAATATTTTTTTCTGGCGATCGTATACCATTTTTGCATCTTCGTAGTCTATCTTCGCTTGATCTAAACGAGCTTCGGCATTGTTCAGATTAATCATGTTTGGAATAATTCGTACTTTAGCAATTAAATCACCATTTTTAACGATATCTCCTGGTTCTATATAAATCTCTTCAATTATACCAGATACTTGCGGTTTTATTTCAATTTCTTTTCGTGGAACCACTGAACCAGTTGCTACTGTTTTTTTCACAATATCCGTTATAAATGCTGTTTCAGTTTCATAAATAACCGGTTCGGATTTTGATTTTTGATATAAAAAATAAATAGTTGCAGCAAATGCTCCAATAATTATTACTAACAGAATGATTCTAAATACTTTTTTCATTTTAAATTTAATTATTTAATATATTATTCAGTTCTTAAAGCATCAATAGGTTTTATACTTACCGCTCTTTTTGCAGGAATTAAACCAGCAAATATTCCGGAAAATATAAGTATAATTAAAGCTGATATTGCAATTTTAAAATCAACTTCAGGATTCTTGAACATTTCGCCACTTGTTCCGCTCGATTCTAATCCAAAATTAATAAGCTCTATTAACCAGAATCCTGCAACTAATCCTAAAGAACCAGCAATAGAAGTCAGGAAAACTGCTTCGTTAATTATCTGTATTATTACATTTGCTGGAGTTGCTCCAATGGCTCGTTGTATACCAATTTCCTTTGTCCGTTCTTTTACAATGACTAACATAATATTACTCACTCCTATAACCCCGGCCAGTAATGTTCCTATACCAACAATCCAAATTAAACCATTAATACCTGCGAATAAGCCTCTCATTTTCTTAAATTCTTTCTCAACATTAAAACCTCCAACTGCCCTATCATCTTCGGGAGCAATTGAGTGTCTTGTTTTTAAAATTGCTCTGGCTTTCTCTTCAGCAATTCCTACAGGTATATCATCTTTTGCTGTCATTGCATACCAGCCAACATCTTCTCCAAAATTGTATATCCTTTGAAGTGTTGTAAAAGGCATATGAATATTTTGTTCTTCACGTTCGGCTTGCTGACCACCTTTTTTTGACTTAAACACACCAACTACTTTAAAATATACACCATTAATTTTTATATATTCATTGAGTGGATTTTCATCAGGTTCGAAAAGGACTTCTACAACTCTTTTCCCTATAACTACAACCTTTCTATTATTTTTAATATCGAGTTCATTTATAAATCTTCCAGAAGTAACTTTTAAAGGATCTATTCTATTCCATGCTGGGTAATCGCCAAAAATAGTAAATGCACCTGTTTTCTCATTTCTAACTGCGTTATTCGCTCCATCACCTCCAAATCCTTGTAAACGAGGTGATAGGTCTTTTAATTCGGGTATATTTTGGATTAATGCTTCAGTATCTCCATTATTAAATCTATACCTACGACCACGAGGAAAACCCTTATATGCTATAGTAGTGTGTTGGGTCCACATAAAACAACTGTTTGTAGCAAAATCACCCATATTTTGAAAAACTGCATTTTGTAATCCATTTCCAGAACCAAGCATGATAATAAGCATGAAGATTCCCCAGAACACACCAAAAGCAGTAAAGAACGTTCTAACTTTATTGCTCTTTAAAGTAATGATTATTTCCTTCCATTTATCTAAATCAATCATCTTAATAAATTTTTATTATTCTGAAGATTATTCATCTCTTAATGCTTCAATTGGTTTAATGTTTGCTGCTTTTCGTGCTGGCACAAATCCTGCTAATGCTCCCGAAATAACTAATAAAATAGTAGCACTTACTGCAATTCTAAAATCTGCTTCAGGATTCATAAAAAAATCAGATTGCATGTGAGGAGATAATAATTCTAACACTCCAACACCTAAAACAAGACCAACATATCCTGCAAAACCTGTAATCAGAATTGATTCCATTAGTACCAATCCAATTATTGATCCTGGTGTTGCTCCAATTGCTTTTCGTATTCCAATTTCTTTTGTTCTTTCTTTTACGACAATTAACATAATATTACTTACGCCAACTATGCCTGCTATTATTGTTCCAATACCTATTATCCATACAAATAGACGAATACCTGCAAATAGATTTTGCATTTTTTGATATTCTTCGACATTGTTATTAATAAATAAAGCTCTAAGATCATTTTTATCAAACCTATGTAATACAGCAAATTTATTTCTTATTTCGTTTTCAATTGCTACGCTTTCTTCCACTGATGCACTTCCTGTAGTAAAAGCAAGATTATGAATTTCATTACCTCCTGTAAATATCTTTTGTGCAGTTGAAACTGGTATATATACTCGCTGATTATCACGTTCTGAACTATCTTCAAATAATCCTATCACTTTAAAAGGGATATTGTTTATTTTAATATATTCTCCTAAAAAAGCAGCTTCTTTAAATAAAGCTCTTCTAACGTCAGTACTAATAGCAACAACCTTTCGACTTGTATTTATATCAATTTCATTTAAAAATCTACCTTCAATCATCTCAACGTTTTCCAATGCTTTTGTACCAGGGTGAACAGATACAATATCGAAATTTCCGTATTCATTTTTATATGAAAGATCTCTTTGCTGAAAAATACTTAGACGTGAAGAAAGATTTTCAATATTCTTGATTTCTCGTTTAGAATAATCATAATCCTCATTTGTAAATTTAATTCTCCTACCCGGCTTTAATCCTTTGAATGGCATACTTGTTTGTCCACGATATATCCAAATGCTATTTGTAGCATCGCGCTCGAATTGTATTTGAACTCCATTTTCAAGTCCTCTTCCCGAACCTAATAGAATTATTAGCATAAATATTCCCCATGCAACACTAAATCCTGTAAGGAAAGTTCGCAGTCTATTCTTTTTAATGGTTGCAAATATTTCTTGCCACTTATCTATATCAAACATCGATTAATTTTTTGAGATGAGTTCTGAACCAATTATTCCATCTTTTATTTGTATAATTCGATCTGTTTTTTCAGATATATCTTTTTCGTGGGTAACAATTATTATTGTAATTCCATCCTTGTTTATTTCACGAAATAGGTCCATTACCTCTAAAGAAGTAGTTGAATCTAAAGCTCCAGTAGGTTCATCTGCTAAGATTACTTTAGGCTTGCTAATCATTGCGCGCGCAATTGCTACTCTTTGCTTCTCGCCACCCGATAATTCATTAGGCATATGATCCGCTCTCTCTTTTAATCCCATACGATCTAGATACTCTAAAGCAATCTTATTTCGTTTCTTTCTACTAACACCTTGATAATATAACGGTAGTGCAACATTTTCCATTGCATTTTTAAAAGTAATTAAGTTGAACGACTGAAATACAAAGCCCAACATATTATTTCGATATTGTGCAGCCTTTTTTTCAGAAAGATTACTCATTAAAGTATTATTCAGTTTATAAAATCCCTCATCATACGAATCAAGAATTCCTAATACATTTAATAATGTTGATTTCCCAGATCCTGATGATCCCATAACCGAAACCAGTTCTCCTTGTTCTATCTTTAAATCGAGTCCCTTAAGTACATGCAACTTATTATTACCTGTAACATATGATTTATGTAATCCTTTTAATTCTATCATAAAAAAATCTGGTTATTGAGTACTATATCGGTTTACCAAGTATTATACCAAAGAACATATATCCTTAGTATACTATTAATTACAGGGTGTTAGAGACAACTTCTTTATACTTGATTTGCCCATAAATGTACATCTACTGTACAATATCGTACAATTACCTAAATATTATAGATTGTTAACAATCTATCTTAAACAGTACGAAAATGACATATGAATTATTACTTTTATAAGATAATATTTTGCTATGGAATGCAACAAAAACTTTTTCATTCATAATTTTAAGTTAAAAAAAGTATCAGAGTTTAATGAATATTTAACTGAAAATGGTATTTCGATTTATGAAGTAATTAGAATCCAACAAGGTATTCCATTATTTCTTGAAGATCATTTAAACAGACTTTTCGATTCTGCAGATATTTCCAATCTTCAAATAAATGAGAGTTATTGCGATATTGAAACTTTAATTCATGAATTAATTAAAAAAAACGAAACAAAAGAAGGAAAAATAAAACTTGTAATACATTTCGATAAAGAAAAATCCAACATCGAAAAAAATTTACTTATCTATTTTACGCCCCACTATTTTCCTTCAATAAAGGAATTTAAATATGGCGTAAAGACAGGAATATGTTATGCAGTAAGAACAAATCCAAATGCCAAAGTTTTAAATACTAAAGCTCGCAGAAAAGCTAATAGTAGAATTGCAGAGGAAAAACTTTTTGAGGTTTTATTAATAAATGAAGATGGAATAATAACTGAAGGAAGTAGATCTAATATTTTTTTTATTAGAAACAACCAAGTTATTTCACCTTTTGATAAGGATATTTTAAATGGAGTAACTCGAAGAAATATCTTAAAAATTTGTAATAAGAATAAAATAGAAATAATAGAACAGGATGTTTATTATTCAGAGATAAATTCCATGGATGCAGTGTTTTTAACTGGAACATCCTTAAAGGCTTTACCTATAAGATATATCGAAAAAACAGAGTTTAGAGTAGATCATATAATTTTAAAACGGATAATTGAATTGTATGAAAACTTGGTGAAAGAGTATATTGGTTCAAGAATTTAACCTAACCAATTTATTAAATGTTTGGTCTCTTTAAAAGCATTAATCTTTCCAAAAAGAAAATCATCATCGCGACCAGCTTTGTTATAACACATCATTGGATGCATTGATTCTATTTTATTTTTAATATCTATGCCTTTAGTTATCGATTTTGCATTATTACCCCACAAAAACCAAATAATCTGAGAATTTTTTGCAGCAATATATTCTAATAATGAAATTGTAAATGGTTTCCAATATTTTTCATGACTATTTGATTTTTCAACCTCGCAAGTAAAAGATGTATTTAATAATAATACCCCTTGTTTTTCCCATTCCGTAAAGATTTCAAAAGGAGCACTTAAGGGAAAAGGCCCTCCAATTTTATTTTTTATCTCGCTATATTTTAAAAATTCTGAGTTATATGCATTGTAAATTGCCCTAACAATATTTTTTAGAGAGATGTTACTAAACTTATCATTCCACGACCTTAAAGTACCCACCTCAAAAGCTCTTCCCGTTGCAACCCCTTTTTGAGGATAAGGATCTTGTCCCAGGATAATAACTTGTACTTCAGCTAAATTTACTTTAAGAAACTTTAAGACTTTATCTGCACCTGGTGTAAAGTCTTTTTTTGACTCAAATATTTTTTCTTCAATCTTGCTTAATTTAGAAACGATATCGGAACAAAGGAATTCGTTCCAACTGTTGTCAATATGATCTAAAGAATTTAAAAATACAGAATTGTAGTGCATGGAAATAATTACTTTTATCCTTTATAGATTTTCCACAAGGCCTGTTCCTTTTTGTAGTCGTAAAACGAATCTATAAATTCTTTCATTTTATCAATGGTCCATAATCCCACTGGATATTGCTTAAATAGAACATCATTACCACTTAAAATATATAATATTGGAATTCCGAGTTTATATTTTATTTCTAATTCAATATCGGGTAGCCATTCAATAATATCTTCTTGAAATTTACTTCTATTTAAAATTCCAATTAAAACCTCGTTACCTTTTGCAACAAATTTGCCTAAATGCTTACTGCTAATTCTAAATATAAAAA
>JBHOSR010000024.1:0-28592 GCA_042584405.1 Bacteroidota bacterium | reverse complement strand
ATGCCTGGTTGCATATTTTTTAAATTCGTCTTTACGAAAAGAAATTTGAAGATAAAGTAGTTGATCTAATTAAAGATTCTGTGAAACTTGATAAAAAAGAAGTTACCATCGAGGAATTTCAAAAACTTTGGGAAAAGGATAAGGAAAAAGATCAAAAGAAAAGTAAATAAATTCTTATATACAATAAACATTTAAGACAAAGTCGCGTTATCAAGGAATAATGCGACTTTTTTTATTTCATATTAGATATAAAATCATTCAATTTTAATTAACTTTATCAACTACTAATTTAAATAAAATAAAATTATGATTCCAAAAGACGAATTTAAAAAATATGCAACCAAGCATCTTGGCATCAGCAGTATGTCGTTGGAAAAATATGCTTCAGTATATAATAACTACATATCACCAACGATTATTGAAGAACGTCAGTTAAACATTGCACAAATGGATGTATTCTCCCGTCTTATGATGGATAGAATACTTTTTTTGGGTGTACCAATTGACGATTATGTTGCTAATATAATTCAAGCTCAATTACTTTTTCTAGAATCTACTGATCCCACTAAAGACATTCAGATATATATGAATACACCTGGTGGCGGGGTCCACGCAGGATTAGGCATTTATGATACCATGCAATATATAAGTCCTGAAATAGCAACTATTTGTACTGGAATGGCCGCATCAATGGGAGCAGTTTTACTTTCAGCGGGTACTAAAGGCAAACGTACAGCACTAACTCATTCAAGAATAATGATACACCAGCCTATGGGAGGTGTTCAGGGTCAAGCAGCTGATATTGAAATTACTGCACGCGAAATTCTGAAATTAAAGAAAGAGCTATACGAAATTTTAGCAAAACACTCTGGAAATTCGTATAAGAAGATTGAAAAGGATTCTGATCGTGATTATTGGATGACTGCCGAAGAAGCCAAGAAGTACGGAATGATTGATGAAGTGCTGGTTAGAAATGGAAGTAAAAAACAAAAAATAGATTAACATTAATCTAAATATTGCCTTAACTTTGCCTAATAAATCTAACTTATATCACAATGGATAAGTGTTCGTTTTGTGGGAGAGATAAAAAAGATACGAATCTTTTAATCGCAGGATTATCAGGACATATCTGTGATCGTTGTATTGAACAAGCACATGATATTGTTCTGGAAGAACTTCAGAAAAAAGGAGATTTTGATGTAAATCAGATTGAACTTCTTAAACCAATTGAAATCAAGAATTTTTTGGATCAATATGTAATTGGTCAAGAAGAAGCGAAAAAGTACCTTGCTGTTGCTGTGTACAACCACTACAAAAGATTACTACAAATCAATAAGAAAGATGATGAAGATATCGAAATCGAAAAATCGAATATTATTCTTGTTGGTGAAACTGGTACCGGAAAAACTCTTTTAGCAAGAACAATTGCAAAGATGCTTCACGTACCATTTACAATTGTTGATGCAACTGTACTTACCGAAGCTGGTTATGTAGGAGAAGATATTGAAAGTATTTTAACACGATTACTACAGGTTGCCGACTACAATGTTGAAGCAGCTGAAAAAGGGATTGTGTTTATTGATGAAATTGACAAGATTGCACGAAAAGGTGATAATCCATCAATTACACGTGACGTTTCGGGAGAAGGTGTTCAGCAAGGTTTACTAAAATTACTTGAAGGATCAATTATAAATGTACCACCACAAGGTGGGCGTAAGCATCCTGACCAAAAAATGATTCCAGTAAATACAAAAAATATACTATTTATTTGTGGTGGTGCTTTCGATGGAATAGAACGAAAAATTGGACAGAGATTGAACACTCAGGTTGTTGGATATTCAGCAAGTCGGGAAAAAGATCATATTGACAGAAAAAATTTATTGCAATATATTGCTCCTCAGGATTTAAAATCCTTTGGTTTAATTCCAGAAATAATTGGTCGTTTACCTGTTCTAACTTATTTAAATCCACTTGAAAAAGCAGCTTTACGTAGAATTTTAACTGAACCTAAAAATGCAATCATAAAACAATACGAAAAGCTTTTTAAAATGGACGGTGTTGAATTATCTTTCGAAAAGGATGTGCTTGATTATATTGTTGAAAAAGCCATTGAATTTAAGTTAGGAGCGCGTGGACTCCGTTCAATTTGTGAAGCAATTATGATGGATGTAATGTTTGATATGCCTTCAACAGATGAAAAAGAAGTAAATATTACATTGGAGTATGCTAAAGAAAAAATGGGTAAAACTAATATTCAAAGACTTAAAGCAGCTTAATTTTTAAATATATTATAAATCCAAATCTCGGTTTACGTAAAACAGTTACTTTTTAGTAACTGTTTTTTACTTTCTATCCATTATTAATATGGTAAACGAATATTTATTTTTTTCATCCGCTTCGAAATCTCTACGGTCAACTTCAATCCATTCTTCTGTATTAATTTCTGGGAAAAAAGTATCTCCTTCAAACGAGTGATGAATCTGTGTAATATAAATACGATCAACTATATTTATTGCTTGTTCATAAATTTTACCTCCGCCAATTATAAATGCCTCTGGATCATCTTTAGCCTCTTTTATAGCTTCTTCTAAAGAATTAACAACAATGCATCCTTCAACTCGATAATTTTTATCCCTGGTAATAATAACATTTGTTCTGTTAGGTAATGGTTTCCCGCAAGACTCAAAGGTTTTTCGGCCTTGAATTACGTAATGACCTGTTGTGGTTTCCTTGAAATGTTTCAAATCTCTTGGTAAATGCCAAATTAAGTCATTGTCTTTTCCAATTACATTATTTTCAGCTACCGCTACAATAATTGACAGCATCATTCTTAATTTTTAATTATTAATTCATCATTAAACGGATATGGCTCCTTTTATATGTGGATGAGGATGGTAATCCTCTAAAACAAAATCGTTAAACTCAAAAGAAAATATATCTGTTTTATCTGGATTCATTCTAAGATTTGGCAAAGATTTCGGTTCACGTGACAATTGCAATTTTACCTGATCGATATGATTTAAATAAATATGTGCATCGCCTAATGTATGAACAAATTCGAAAGGTTCCAGATTAGTAGCTTGCGCAACCATTTTTAATAATATAGCATAAGAAGCTATGTTAAAAGGGACACCTAAAAAAATATCTGCACTTCTTTGGTAAAGTTGACATGAAAGTTTCCCATCGGCAACATAAAACTGAAAAAGTATGTGACAAGGAGGCAATGCCATATTTTTCAAATCGGCAACATTCCAAGCACTTACTATGTGTCGTCTTGAATCTGGATTGTTTTTTATGGAATCAATAATTTGGGAAATTTGGTCAACCGATTCTCCATTTGGCGCTGGCCAAGATCGCCATTGATATCCATATATATTTCCTAAGTTACCGTTTTCATCAGCCCATTCGTTCCAAATATTAACTTTATTATCGTTTAAATATTTAGTATTTGTATCTCCATTCAAAAACCACAATAATTCGTAGATAATTGATTTTAAATGCAATTTCTTTGTTGTTAACAATGGAAATCCATCTTGCAAATTAATACGCATTTGATATCCAAAACTACTAATCGTGCCGGTACCAGTGCGATCCTCTTTCTTAACACCATTTTTTACTACATGATTTAATAGATCGAGATATTGCTTCATCTAAGATTATATTTTCTTGATTATAATTGATCTGTAAAATTAAAAAAACAAAGAATGATCTGTTAAAATCCAACATTTACTATTCAACAATTTTTAGTCAATTTTTTAATGACTAGGACATAAAACCTGTTACTATCAATATATTATATACTATTTAACTGTTAATAAAAAATAATTTCGTAGATTTGAGCATTTAATTACCACAATTGCATAAATAAGAACGTATATGGCAAAGGTATTTACACTTTCAGAAGCTGCTTCAATAGCTTTACATGGAGTAATTCTTATAGCTCAGGAGAAAGAAGGATTAAATGTGATTAAAATTGCAGAACGAACTGATACTTCAAAACATCATGTTGCTAAAGTAATGCAGCGCCTGGTAAAAGCTGGTTATTTATCATCACAGCGTGGACCTAGTGGTGGATTTGCACTAAGAAAAGATCCAAAAGAAATTAACTTTCTGGATATATACGAAATCATTGAAGGACCCATTGAGGTTGGTGAATGTCCAATGAATAAAAAAATCTGTCCGTTCGATAAATGTTTAATGAACAACGTAACCAGTAAAATGACGCTGGACTTTAAAGATTATTTAAAAAATCAAACTGTAGATAATTACTTATAAGTTTACTGCCTTTTCAAAAATTGTATTAATTGTATCGCTGGTAGTTGGGGTTTTTCCTTTTTCAAATCCTAAATCCGTTATTCTTAGATAATTATAACTCTCCACACCCCTTTGTTGCATTACCTTCTTTCCACAATCCACATTACATCCATCGATAACAAGGATGTTTTGAGCCTTAAATTCATTAATTTTTTCGTCATTACAAACAGCAAAAAGGGCCAAACAGCTCATCTTACGAATATTGCTACTTCCCAGTTTTCTAGCTACTTGATCAGAGATATATCCTACATCGGCAGCACCCGAACAAGCAATAACAATTTTATCATCTGAACAACAATTGCATGATTTATCTTCCATAATAATAAAGTTTAAATGAATACAGTTAAATTCAATATATATCCTACTATTATAATACCTAGCGCAACTATTCCAACAAAGATTGCTATAAGTTGCATCTTTAATACTTTCTTAAGAATAATAATCTCAGGTAACGATAATCCAATCACCGACATCATAAACGCCAAAGCAGTTCCCAGGGTAACTCCCTTTTCTATAAGGACACTAACAATTGGAATAATGCCAGCAGCGTTAGAATATAAAGGCACTCCTATAAGTATTGCAAGTGGAACAGAATACCAATTTGCACTACTCATCAATGTTGATAAATAATTTTCTGGAATATAGCCATGCGCTCCTGCACCTACTGCTATTCCAATAATAATATAGATCCATATTTTACCTACAATTTCTTTTACAGTATTATAACCTGATCTTATTCTTTCTTCAAAAGAGATTTTTTCCGAATCTCTTTCTTGATTATTCGATTTTACCTGATAAACCCAATCAGCAACGTATTTTTCTAATTTTAAAACCCCTATTAACCAACCAGAAAAAACAGCAACAAATAATCCGGTTAAAACATAAATTAACGTAACTTTCCATCCGAAAAGACCTATTAATAGGACAACTGCAACCTCGTTAATCATAGGAGCTGCAATTAAAAATGAAAATGTTATTCCAATCGGAATTCCTGCCTCAACAAAACCTAGAAATAAAGGAATTGCCGAACACGAACAAAAAGGAGTTACAATTCCCAAAAGCGCTGCCATAATATTGCCTGTAAATAATGATTTCCCTTTTAAAGCTTTGCGGGTTTTTTCCGGAGAAAAATAAGTTCGAATAATTCCTACTATAAAAATGATTAAAATTAGCAAAAGTAAAACCTTTGGCACTTCATAGATAAAAAAACGTAATGTTTCAGTTAGGTGTTTACCAGTTTCTAATCTAAAAACATTATCAATTATGAAATTGGTAATTTGAGCTAAATACTTATAAAATAATAGCCATCCTATAGAAAGGATTATTATATAGATTATTTTCTTTTTAAGATAAGCAATCATCTTCTTATTCCTTAGTTTTTATGTCTGGGTCGGAGCATGCACATACAAGAACCCGTTAATCTTTCATCCTTATCAATTACTAAAGGGCATCCATCACGTTCCCATTCAACAATTCCTCCGGTCATATTAACCATGTTTTTTATTCCTAATTTTTGAAGTAATATTATCGCCTCTTTACTTCTCAAACCAGCAGCATCAGCAAATATCATTGGTTTGTCTTTTGGTAGTTCTTTATATTTTTCTTTTAGAATACTAAGTGGGCAAAAGATTACTTTATCCACATCAAACATTTTAAACCGGTTCATATAATCTTCACGGACATCAACTAATACTGCTCCCTTTTTACAAAGTTCAAGCGTTTCTTTTGGTGACACGTGCAAAATACCATTCGAAACCATTCCAAATCCTTGAAAAAAATCTTTCATCACTGGATAAAAAATATAACAGAATAATAAACACCAAACCCTATAAAAACGATAGCAACAATATATCTAAACCATTTTTCAATTTTTCGTAAGCTATTGTAAAATCTGCCAACACCAGCTACCGTAAATGCTATTAAATAAGCGAAAATAATTACCGGTAAACCGGTTGCAAATGCAAAAATAATTGGCAAATACAGACCTTTAGCACTGGCAATTGTCATTGGTATTAGTAAGCCAAAAAACAGTACTCCACTATACGGACAAAATGCTAATGCAAAAAGAAATCCTATTATTAAAACAGTAACTGAATTCACCTTTCTGTTCTCTGTATATTTTTGAATGATTTTATTCACTACTCCCGTTTTAAAGTTTAGTATTCCTAGCATTATTAATCCAATAATAATTAATAAGGGTCCAAGTAGTTTTTCTCCCCACTGCTGTAATACTGATGTTAACTTAAACTGACTGGCTCCGAAGAAAAACAACAATCCTATTGCTGAATAAGAAATTGCTCGCCCCAGGGTATAAATCAAACCATTAATAAAAACTCTGTTTTTAGTATTGATATCCTTACTTATATATGCTATTGCAGTTATATTTGTAGCAAGAGGGCAAGGACTAATGGCAGTCATTAATCCCAACACAAAAGCTGAAATAATAGGAAATTGTGAATTTTCAAATAACTGTTGAAGAAACTCCATATTATTTTCCTAATAAAGGATCAATTTTTGATTTAATGATTTGCTTCAGTTTCTCAGGATTAGTTTTAGCATTCATAAACGCATCGGTTGTGATATTTTCTTTTTTATCACCTGCAACTATTAAAAGTGTTTGCCCGGAAATCTCAAGTTTGATTACTAATACCTCAGAATCAGATTCATCAAGATTAATTGCTTTAAAACTAACAAGTTCATTTTTCATTTGCTCACCGTATAAATCTTCAAGTATTTTTTTTGTTTCATCTTCAACAGCAATACAAGTCGCACATCGCCGAGAATAATGAAAGTAAAATACTTCTATTTTTTCGATTTCTGAGATTTTTAATTCAGTTCTTTTTTCATTTCCATTTACAGAATTGTAGATTATAATAGGAAAAATTATAATCAAAATTGCAAACTTAAATAACAAGGTCTTCATTTTTTAATATTTATTTTGTTAATATTTCTTTCATTTCTTTTAGCTTAGGAACCTTTCCTGAAAAAGCTACTTTTCCATCAATTACAAGTGCAGGTGTAAACATTACACCATATTCCATTATTTTTTGGATATCTTCTATTTTTTCCACTGAAGCGTCCAGACTTAATTCTTGAACAGCTTCGCGTGTAATTCTTTCTAGAGTTTTGCATTTTGCGCAACCTGACCCAAGTACTTTTATTTCCATAATATCAATATTTATGTTCGTAAAAACACGAACAAGTGTTTTAAATTTTTTATTCAAATAACTCTTTTAATAATTCCTTTGCTAATTCCCAGTTCTCTTTATTTATACAATACTTTATTTTAGGAGCTTCTATCTCACCTTGAATTAATCCCGCTTCTTTTAATTCCTTTAGATGTTGAGACAATGTTGATTTGGCAATAGGTAAAATCTCAGTTAAATCGCCACTATAACAACAAGATTGTTTTGACAGTAACTCTAATATAAAAATACGAGTAGGATTTCCTAAAGCTTTTGCAAATCGTGCAATCTTAATTTGTTTATCTGTATATATATTTCCCTTATCCATTTCAGTTCGTAAAATTACGAACATGCTCCCAAATAACAATAAAAAATTACGAAAAAATAAAACAGCCTAAAGATTTGTTATTTCATTAACACTCATTCGATTAGACCGTATAGATATCTAAGATGCTATAAAACATGATATAAATCACCCTAAAATATTTGGTCAAATGCAAAACAATATGTTATTTTGGTATTCCATTACCTAATTACTTTTTGTGATTAGGAAACATAAAAAACACATACTATGAAACGGGAAATAATACAAATTGACGAGGACAAATGCACAGGGTGTGGTGAATGTATACCAAACTGTCACGAAGGAGCTTTGCAAATGATTGATGGTAAAGCCAGGCTAATTAGTGACTTAATGTGTGATGGTTTAGGAGCTTGTATTGGTCACTGTCCTGAAGGAGCTATTGAGATTATTGAACGTGAAGCCGCTCCGTATGATGAAGTTACTGTTATTAAAGAAATGGTTACAAAAGGTAAAAATACAGTTATTGCTCACCTTGCTCACCTTAAAGAACATAAAGAATTTGGATTCTTGAAACAAGGCGTTCGTTGGATGCAAGAAAATGCTGATAGTGTGGATTTTAATATTGAAGAAGTTATGTCAGCAGTGCATAATGGCACTGAAAGTCAAAAGGAAGAAGAAAGTGCTTGTGGATGTGGTGGTCATGAAGAACAACCAAAACATCAACATCATAATGAAAATGCTCATGCTCATGCTGGTGGTGGTTGTCCTGGCTCGATGGCAATGGAAATAAATAAACCTGAAATAAATGATAATGAGAATATTGGAGATATTCCATCACAGTTAAGACAATGGCCAGTTCAAATGCACTTAATAAATCCAGCTGCTACTTATTTCCAAGAATCAGATTTATTATTAGCTGCTGATTGTGTAGCATTCTCGTTAGGAGATTTTCATAATAAATTTTTAAAAGGAAAATCCTTAGGAATTGCTTGTCCTAAGTTAGATGCTAATAAAGAAATTTATATTAGTAAACTGGTTGCTTTAATTGATGAATCTAAAATAAATACCATTACTGTAATGAAAATGGAAGTACCATGTTGTGGTGGCATATTACAGATGGCTCAAATTGCTTCTCAACAAGCAACTCGTAAAGTACCAATTAAATCAATGACGGTTGGTATTTCAGGCGATATTTTATCTGAAGATTGGGTGTAATTGAAATCTCGGAATTTTAACATTTAACTAATAGATATTAATGTTTTAATATCTACATGGAGAAGGTATATTTTATTTCGAAATAATAATCAACTATCAATAATTATTAATTAATCAATTTAAAAGTATATAAATTATGAGTATGTTTTGTTATCAATGTCAGGAAGCGGCAAAAGGCACAGGTTGTACAGGAGCTGTTGGGGTATGCGGAATTAAGGATGAAGTAATTCATTTGCAAGATTTAACAGTATATATCTTAAAGGGAATTTCTCTTTATAGTGTTAAAGCCCGTGAAAATAGCATTGAAGATGAAGAAGTAAACAATTTTTTCTTTACAAGTTTATTTAAGACCATCACTAATGCTAACTTTTCAAAAGAAGTTTTTGTGAAAGAAATTATAAAAGCACTAGAGTTAAGAGCTAAAATTAAAAATCAATTAGTTGAAAAAGGAATTGATATTTCTGATATCAATCACAATACGACAACATGGGTTGGAACAACTTTAGATGAAATTGAAGCAAAAGCTCAGGAAGTAAGTGGGGAAATTGATGCTCCAAATGATGACATTCGTTCGCTAAGAGCTTTAATTTTGTATGGAGTTAAAGGATTAGCAGCTTATCAGGAACATGCATATAATTTGGGTTTCGAAGATGCTAGCATCCATGCATTTGTACAAAAAGCAGTTGCAGCACTTACAAATGATGAGTTAACAGTTGAAGAGAATATTGCTTTAGTGATGGAAACTGGGAAATTTGGTGTTGATGTAATGGCTTTATTAGATAAAGCAAATACATCAATGTATGGTAATCCTGAAATTACCAAAGTAAATATTGGTGTTAGAAATAATCCCGGAATTTTAATTAGTGGTCATGATTTAAAGGACATGGAAGAATTGCTAAAACAAACTGATGGAACAGGAGTTGATGTTTATACACACAGCGAAATGTTACCTGCAAATTATTATCCTGCTTTCAAGAAATACGAACATTGTGTTGGAAACTATGGTAACGCATGGTGGAAACAAAAAGAAGAATTTGAAAGTTTTAATGGTCCTGTCCTATTTACTACAAACTGTTTGGTGCCGCCTAAAAAAGACGCCGGATATTATGATAGAGTTTATACAACCGGAGCAGCTGGATTTAATGGATTCCCACATATTGCAGATAGAGAAAAAGGTGAACAAAAAGATTTTTCGCAAATTATAGAACATGCGAAAGAGTGTGCTGCTCCTATCGAGATTGAAAAAGGTGAAATAGTTGGGGGATTTGCTCATAATCAAGTCTTACAATTAGCAGATAAAGTTGTAGATGCAGTTAAATCAGGCGCAATTAAGAAATTTTTTGTTATGGCTGGTTGTGATGGTAGAATGAAAGGTAGAGATTATTATACTGAATTTGCAGACAAATTACCAAACGATACTGTTATTTTAACTGCAGGTTGCGCTAAATATCGATATAATAAATTAGAACTAGGTGATATAGGAGGTATTCCAAGAGTTTTAGACGCTGGTCAATGTAATGACAGTTATTCTTTAGCAGTTATTGCACTTAAACTAAAAGAGGTTTTTGAACTAAATGATATCAATGATTTACCAATAGCATATAATATTGCTTGGTATGAACAAAAAGCTGTAATTGTATTACTTGCTTTACTTTATTTAGGTGTTAAAAATATTCACTTAGGCCCAACATTACCAGCATTTTTATCTCCTAATGTCGCTAAAGTTTTAATAGAAACATTTGGTATTGCAGGTATAGGAAATGTGGATGATGATATTAAAATGTATATGAATTAACAGTTCTACAAAGCAAATTAATCGTATATTTATTTGAACAATTTAAGACCTGATAGGTTATATAAACACTTGTCAGGTTTTTAATAAACCTTTCACTATGAAAACAATACGATATTTTGAAGCTGGTGCTCACGAGAATCCGCATGGAATTGATGCCAGGAAGTTATATGATAGTAAACATGCTATAGTAATGCATATCCTATTACATCCAGGAGAGAAATTAATCAAACACATAACTCCTGTTGATGCGATTTTTTATGTTTTAGAAGGATCAGGGATTGTTGAAGTAGGTGATGATAAAAAAGAAGTTACTAAAGATACTCTAATTGAAAGCCCTGCATTTATTCCTCATTGTTGGTATAATAAAAGTAATAAAACTCTTCGTGTATTAGTTACTAAGGTTCCAAAACCACTGGGCCCAACTAAATTACTCGAATAAAACATTATATGTTATGCATCCACGAATAGAAAGAGAGAAAAGAGTAGTTGAGTTAATGATTAAGAACTTTTGTCTTGATATTCATAAACAACAACAACTTTGCTCAGATTGTAGCGAATTAATAGATTATGCTGAGAAAAGATTGCTAAGCTGTCCTTATATAGAAAACAAACCAGTTTGCGTAAAGTGTACAATACATTGTTATAATAAACAGCAACAGGAAAAGATAAAACAAGTAATGCGTACTGTTGGTCCAAAAATGATTTATAAACATCCCTGGGACACATTGTGGTATTTTTTCTATAAATTCACACACAAATATCAAAAAATAGCATGATTATACGAAATCTAGGTAATTCACCCAAAGTACCCTTCGACCTTGAAGCCTATATTTTGCACTCCGAAAAACAAATTGAATTAGTACATTTATTGCTAAAACCAGGCGAAAATCTCGCTGAGCATAAAAATCCTTTTGATGTTATTTTTTTTGTGGCTGAAGGAAAAGGTATCTTGTCAGTTGAAGGTAAGGAATCGGAACTGAGTATAAATGATGTAATTAAAGTTACTTCTGATCAAAATCGTGGATGGAATAATAATTCTGATCAAAATTTAAGGCTCTTGGTTATTAAACAACTGTAATTTGATTTTGTCAAAACATTTCGTTCCATTATCTTAGGCACAAATTTAAACTTTACAAAATGAAACCGCATAGTTGTAAAATTATCTCGTTATTGCTAATAATAAGTTTATTTTCCTGTCAATCAAATCGAGGGAAATTTAATGAAGATGAGTATATAAAATCCGTTCAAGAATTTCAACAGCAAAGACTTGACCGTTTAAAATCAGAAAATGGATGGATAAATCTGGTTGGCTTATACTGGTTAAAAGAAGGGCAGAATCCTTTTGGAAGTAATGAAGCTAACAATATTGTTTTCCCAGAAAAAGCACCTGGTTTTATTGGTACAATAATTCTTTATAAAGGAAATTTAAGTGTTTCAATCGATAGTGATGTAGACGTATTTATTAATGATTCATTACTAAAAGAACATGATATTTTGACTGATGTTGATGACAATACTACAAGGTTTAAGGTAGGCTCGTTTAGATGGTATATTATTAAACGTGGTGAAAGATATGGAATAAGACTAAGAGATTTGGAGAGTCCTCTTCTTAATCAAATTACAGAAATACCTTCATTCCAAATTGATCCAAAATGGCGAATTGAAGCTACGTTTGAAAGATTTGATACTCCAAAGGAAATTGCTGTTCCTAATGTCTTAGGAGATACAGAATTTGAAAAGTGTTATGGACTTTTAAAATTTAGTGTTGAGGGAAAAGAATATTCTTTAACTCCACTTGGTGAAGGTATAAATGAAGATCTATTTTTAATTTTTGCTGATGAAACCAGTGCCGAAGAAACCTATGGTGCTGGTAGATTTTTATCGGTAGACAAACCAGATAAGAACGGTAAAACCTATGTTGATTTTAATAAAGCAACAAATCCTCCATGTGCTTTTACTGATTTTGCAACTTGTCCATTACCTCCAAGAGAAAATATTCTACCAGTAAAAATTCTTGCTGGTGAAAAAATAAACGAACATGTTGGGCATCATTAAAGACATTACCAAATTATAATAATAAATCCCAAACACTAAAATGTTTGGGATTTATTTTAAAAATATTTCGTTCTGTAAATTATTCTTCAGTCAAATTATACTCTACACCTCTTTCTATCAAGTAATTTAATATAAACTCAAAGTTCTCTTTATCTACTCCTAAATATTCTGGTGGACAAATTCCTTTATGGTTAATTTTTCCATTATTGAATAAATTTACTATCGCAGTACAAGTATATCCTGTTGTACGAGCCATTGATGTTGTTTCAGTTTTTTTATCGTACTTATCAAACAAATTATATACATACTTTTTTTCTTTACCATCTTTTTTACCTTTTATAATTACTCGTAACATAGTAAAGTCTTCTTCATCTTTTTTCAACTCCCAAACAGGAAAAAGTAATTTTGCTGTAACATCAATCGGTCTTATTTGTTCTCCATTTACCAATAGAGGATCGCTTGAAAAGAAACCTGTTTCGCGTAAAACTTTAATATAATTTACTGTACCAGGGTAACGCAGGGTCTTTTCGATCATATTCGGAATCTTCATTGTTTTAATAAGCGTTCTTAAACCATCTGTATTCCATGCTTGTAAAGATCCTACAGGTTCAAAATGTTCAATTTCTGCTTCCGACAAGGCTTCACGTACAACTAATTCTCCATTTAAAATATATCGAGCTGGTCTAATATATTCTTCTAATACATCCATTGGATTAAATACAGCTTTATACTCATAAGGCCATTCACGCTTAAAAGGTAAACCACCTCCATAACATTTATAACTGGTTACTTCCATTTGGGCATTATGAAATCCGAGTATTATGTTACCCATACCAGGTGCTACACCAGCATCAATAATTGCAGTAACATTATTCTTTTTTGCCAGTTCATCAAGTTCAAAAGGATCTTCTCTAAAAAAAGATATATCAATAATATCCTTATGTGCTAATATTGATTGCTTTACAGTATCATATCCCATATATCCCGGAAGGCATCCAATAGCTAAATCAAAATCCTTAACAATATTCTGAATTTCATCTTTTTCTGATAGATCAGTTAAAATTGTTTTAATATTTAAATCGTTTAAATTTTCTAAGGCAGTATGATTAATATCCGCAGATGTAACTTCAAAATTCTTAGCAAGATCAACAGCAATAGCTTTTCCAACAAGTCCTGCTCCTAAAACAACAATTTTTTTCATAGTTGTGATTAAAATTATTAATACGCAAAATTATAAAACTTTTCAATATCCGACCTATAAACTTGATCAATATCAACAGTAATTCTAATATCATTCAATGGCCTGTCACGATCAGAAGTGGGTTGCGATGCAATTTTATCAACAACCTCAAATCCACTCATTACCTGTCCAAACACCGTATATTTTCCATCTAAGTGTGGTGCGCCTTTATGATTTTGTACAATGTAGAATTGAGTACTATTTGATTTTCGCTCTGGATTCACATCATCGCTACTACGTGCAGCACCAATCGCTCCGTGAATATGCAAGTGGTGTGGTAATATTTCTGCCGGAATTGCATCCTGAATTACCCTTGGATCGTAATTAATTGCTTGATTTCGGCTTGTAAAATCCCCCGACTGTATCATAAAATGATTTATTACGCGATGAAATACAATATGATTATAAACTCCTGCTTCGACCAATTTTATAAAATTTTCTTTATGTAAAGGCGTATCATCAAATAGAATTAATTTAATTTTTCCATATTCTGTATTAATAGTAATTAGATATTCAATACTATTTGATTTCTCTTGACTAAAGCCGACAGAAACGACAAAAGTTAAAATGATAAAAAACAGTGATCTTATAAAACTCATAAACCTAACCTAAAATCATTCCAATTATTGTTGCCGACATTAAAGAAGCTAATGTTCCAGCAAGTAAAGCTCTTAATCCGAATTGTGATAATAATACACGCTTCCCAGGCGCTAATGAACCGATTCCACCTATCTGGATCCCGATTGAAGCAAAGTTTGCAAAGCCACACAGCATGTATGTTGACATAATTATGGATTTTTGCGAAGCAAATGCTCCTGCAGCTTTCAAATCTGCAAGACTAACATAACCAATAAACTCAGTCATAATAATCTTTTCTCCTAACATACGTCCTACAAGAGTAATATCTTCTGATGCGACACCAAGTAACCACATTAGGGGCGCAAATAAATATCCTAAAATAAATTGTAACGATAATTCATGAAACTGACCATCAGTTACTCTGGTAATAACTTCGTTTAAGGAAGTCCAATCGCCAATTTTTAAAAATATGTAATTAAGCATTGCTATAAATGCAATAAAAACTAACAACATGGCAGCAACGTTAACCGCTAATCTTAATCCTTGTGAAGTACCATTCGAAATTGCATCTAGAACATTTTTTCCTATTTTCTCTTGCGAGATTTCAACATTGGAATTAATTTTTTCGGTTTGAGGAACTATTATTTTAGAAATAACAACAACTCCAGGTGCAGCCATTATTGAAGCGGCCAGAAGATGTTTTGCAAAAATCAGACGTTGAACAGGATCGTCACCGCCTAAAAAACTAATATATACTGCCAATACACCACCGGCTAAAGTTGCCATTCCTCCGGACATTACTAAAAGAATTTCAGAGCGATTCATCTTTTCAAGATACTCTTTAATCATTAATGGCGACTCTGTTTGACCCAAGAAAATATTACCTGCAACCGACAAACTTTCCGCACCTGATAGTCTTAGTAATCGAGTCATTACCCATGCCATACCATATACAACTTTCTGAATAATTCCTAAATAAAAAAGCACACTTGTTAAGGCTGAGAAAAATATTATGGTAGGTAATATTGTTACCGCAAAATTTAGTAAGGGCGATTCTATCTCCCCAGTACCGAATGACTTAAATAAAAATTTTGTTCCTTCGTTAGTAAAATCCAAAACCTTTACAAATAATTTACCAATAATTTCAAAGAAAGCTTGAATAAATGGCACTTCAAGAACACCTATTGCTAATAATATCTGTATAAGTAAACCTATTCCAACAACTCTCCAAGAAACTGCTTTTCTGTCTGTACTAAAAACGTATGCAATACCAATAAGAACTAACATTCCAACCAATCCGCGAATTATATTAATAAAACTTAAACCTTCTCCTAGATCGGTATTGACAACATTGCCCTTATCTACTAAACTATTTACTTTTACAGTACTTACGACTACAGTATCTTCGATCGCAGTATTTTCAACAATAGTATCTGTTGTTAAAGCAACATCATTAGCCCTAGCTATAAAATATGTTGACGTAATAAATAGTAGGAAAAACAGACTTGTAAAAACTATAATCTTCTTCATTTTTCTTAAGTAAGGTGGAAATTTACTGTGATTTTCTTTTATTTATTTCTTCTTGAATTATGGAAGCTTTTTCGTATTCTTCATTTTTAATTGCCTCTTCAAGAAGACTTTCTAGCGCATTAACATCCATGTTTTTATATTTGCCTTCCTCTGTTGCTGAGACTTTTTTCTTTAAAATATTCTCTGATTTTGACTTAGTAGTTTTTTGTTCGCCCCTTTCTTGGATATCAATTACTATACCTGATTTTTGTAAAATTTCTTCTGTTGTATATATAGGACATTTAAATCTTAAAGCTAGTGCTATTGCATCAGATGTTCTGGCATCAATTGAAATATTTTTACCTCCATTGTTGCATATTAGCTTGGAGTAAAAAACACCTTCTTCTAATCTATAAATGTTGACCTCTAACAGATTAATACCAAACGACATTGCAAAGTTAAGAAACAGATCATGAGTTAGTGGACGTGGTGGTTTTAAACCTTCCAATTGAATTGCTATAGCTTGTGCTTCAAAACCTCCAATAATGATAGGTATTCTACGTTCACCATGTTCTTCGGTTAAAACCAATGCATAAGCGCCAGTTTGAGTTTGACTATAAGATATTCCTAAAACATTTAATTTAATTTTACTCATAAATACCTATGCAAGTTTTGGAATTTTATTAAACCAAAACGAATTTAAAGATTGGTTATATATCTTAACAAAAGCAAGTTTAACAATTTATTTAGTTAAAAAAAAACCCTCATTACAATTTCCTGATTACTATGTTTTGAAACATCAATAGTTTAATGACTTATAAAATGATATTTTAAATGCTTTGTTAAAATTATCTATATATTTATCTTAGCATACCGTTATAAATATATTTCATAATATGAAAAATAACATTAAAAGGGATTTTCAGGAAGCACATGATATTTTAAAAGAATTTATTTCTGATGAGAATAATTTTTCTAAAATTAAATCTGCCGGTGATTTAATTGTAAACTCAGTTCATTCAGGGAAGAAAGTCATTTCATGTGGAAATGGCGGCTCAATGAGTGATGCTATGCACTTTGCCGAAGAGCTTACAGGAAGGTTTAGAAATAATAGACAAGCAATTGCAGCCATTTCAATATCAGATCCAACACACATTTCATGCACTGCAAATGATTATGGCTATGATTATATTTTTTCAAGATATTTGGAAGCTATTGGGCAAAATGGTGATACACTATTGGCTATAAGTACCAGCGGGAATTCGAAAAATGTATTGGAAGCTTGCAAAGTAGCTCGCGAGAAAGGAATGAAAATTATTGGTTTAACAGGTAAAGATGGTGGCAAGCTTGCTAAAATATGCGATATTGAGATCAGAGCTCCAAAATCTGAATATGCTGATAGAGCGCAAGAAATTCATATAAAAATTATTCATGCTTTAATTCATTACATTGAAGATAACTTATAACAAAACTCTCTTATATGCTTGTAAAAACGTTCGGTAGTGCTGTACAAGGAATTAATGCAACAACAATTACAATAGAAGTTAGCGTATCGCAGGGTATAAATTTTTATTTAGTTGGACTGCCTGATAGTGCTGTTAAAGAAAGTCAGCAACGAATCGATTCTGCTTTGCGAACCAATGGATATAAAGTACCTGGGAAAAAGATTGTTATTAATATGGCTCCTGCTGACATTCGAAAAGAAGGATCAGCTTACGATTTACCTTTAGCCATTGGTATTTTAGGAGCATCTGAACAAATAAAATCAGAAGAGATTGGGAAATTTGTAATTATGGGGGAACTTTCTTTGGACGGAGGATTACAAAAAGTAAAAGGAGTTTTACCTATAGCAATTCAAGCACGAAAAGAAGGTTTTAAAGGATTTATTTTACCTAAAGAAAATGCGCGAGAAGCTGCTGTTGTCGATGATCTTGAAATTTATGGGGTTGAAAATATTAAAGAAGTAATCGATTTTTTTAATGAAGATATTACTCTTGAGAAAACAGTTGTGGATACACGTGATGAATTTTTTACCAATGTAAACAATTATGATCAGGATTTTTCAGATGTTCGTGGACAGGAGAACGTAAAACGTGCGCTTGAAATAGCTGCAGCCGGAGGTCATAATATTGTTATGATTGGCCCTCCAGGAGCAGGAAAAACCATGCTTGCAAAACGAATTCCAACAATTATTCCACCACTCACATTACACGAAGCTCTTGAAACAACTAAAATACATTCAGTTGCAGGTAAAATTGATGGAGAAACTTCACTAATGACCGGACGTCCTTTTCGAAGTCCTCATCACACAATATCAGATGTTGCACTTGTTGGTGGCGGTGGATTTCCTCAACCAGGAGAAATTTCACTGGCTCACAATGGGGTGCTTTTTTTAGATGAATTACCTGAATTTCAACGATCGGTTTTGGAAGTAATGCGTCAACCTTTAGAAGATAGAGTAATTACGATAAGTCGAGCTAAATTTACCGTAGAATATCCAGCCAGTTTTATGCTAATTTCTTCCATGAATCCATGCCCTTGTGGTTTTTATAATCATCCTGAAAAAGAATGTGTTTGTGCTCCTGGAAATATTCAACGGTACTTAAATAAAATATCCGGACCATTATTAGACCGTATTGACATACATATAGAAGTTGTACCGGTATCCTACGACGAACTTTCGGAAGTTAAACCAGCCGAAAGCAGTGAAAAAATACGAGAAAGAGTAGTAAATGCGAGAGAAAGACAATCAATACGATTTAAAAACAAAGAGCAAATATACTGCAATGCTCAAATGTCATCGAAATTAATACGTGAACATTGCGAAATTGACTCAGCAGGAAAAACTTTACTAAAAAAAGCTATGGATAAGCTAGGCCTATCAGCTAGGGCTTATGATAGAATATTAAAAGTATCTCGCACAATCGCCGATTTAGAAGGAACCGAAAATATCCAATCTTATCATTTAGCAGAAGCCATCCAATACCGTAGTTTAGATAGAAGTGGTTGGGGAAATTAAAATCATTTATCTCAATATGCTGTTAAGAAGGTCAATATTTAATAATTTCTAGTTCAAAATTAGTATATTTGGTTAAAAATATAATGATTATGAAACAATACATTCTAAGTCTAGTAATATTGTTTTTTTTGGCAAGTTGTCAAGAACATAAATCCGAAAAGCAAGAGCAAACAATTGAAGATCATATTAAAACCGAATTAACTAAAAATATAAATAATGAAACCATATTTTTAGGTTTACGTTTCGGGATGGGGGGAGAAGATGTTCATAATTATTTTCGAGAATTAGTGAGTCAAGGGAAGCTCCAATTATTGCCACATAAATATCTTTCAGATAAGGGAAAAATTTATATATATAAATTTGAATTTGAAGATGAAGACCTTTTATTACAAAATGTACTGGGAACATTTAAAACGTATTATATTCAGGATAAACTGTACAAATTAAGAATTTCTGTAGAATCGGAAAAGGAATCAAATCTTCAATTATTAAAATCAAAGTTAAAGGAAGCATATGTCTCAAAATATGGTCAAAATTATATTATAAGAGAAAGTATTTATAATAACAGTGAAGGATACGTATGGATTATTGGTAATACGATGATTGAAATAAGTGAGGGGCTTAGTAATAATATATTAATACTTTATACAGATTTAATTGCATTAAAAGAAAATAAAGAAAGACCAGTAGAAAAATTAATGCGTGAAATATAACTACCTTTTTTCATTTTTAAACCGTTTATAACATTGTTATGAATGGCTCTCCCGGTAAAGAAATCAAAACAGAAATTTAAACCAAGTGGTTGTGGAAATTAAAAGCTAAAACCTACTCTATACATTTACATTTTCTTTACACTAATCAAATTAAATTGCAAGTACTTAAATTTTTATTACCTTCGCGAATCAATTTTTTAGCAAATACTGAATTATAGCATTTTATTTATATGATTATGAGAAAAATAATAACTCTAGTAACAGTCTTATTTTTGACTACAAATCTGTTTGCTCAAAATATCAGAAAACCGAGGGAAAAGTATTTATTAGAAGAAAACAAAAGAGCAGATATAACCGAGTATCTAGAAAAAGAAACAAAGTCAAATTATAAAGGAAAAGCTAATGTGCAGGATTCGCTTGCGCTTTTAGCACTATATAACACAACTAATGGCCCTAACTGGAGTTCCAATAACTGGCTTACATGTCCTGTTTCAGAATGGACTGGAATAACCTTGGATAATGATGGCCGTGTAAAATCTATTAATTTATATCAAAAGGAATTGAATGGTATTATCCCTCCTGAAATAGGGAATTTAACCAAATTAGAGTCTCTTGATTTGTATTGGAACAAATTGAGCGGGTCAATACCTAAAGAAATAGGAAATTTAGTTAATTTGGAATTTCTATATTTGAATTATAACCATTTAACAGGTAGCATTCCATCAGAACTTGGCAATTTAACTAGCTTGAGATATCTTCATTTAAATTTGAATCGTTTTAGCGGTACTATTCCACCTGAACTAGGAAGTTTAACAAATTTAATTACACTTTATTTAAAAGATAATTATTTAAGCGGAAGCATACCTCCTGAACTTGGAAATTTATCAAGTTTAGAAATTTTAAGTTTATATGATAATGAATTAAGTGGGAACATCCCTTCTGAATTAGGGAATTTATCTAAGTTGGAAAGCCTTCATCTAGAAGAAAATAACCTTACTGGAAATATACCGTCTGAACTAGGGAATTTAACTAGTTTAGAATATCTTGATTTCTATTC
This sequence comes from Bacteroidota bacterium, assembly GCA_042584405.1. Taxonomy (GTDB): domain Bacteria; phylum Bacteroidota; class Bacteroidia; order Bacteroidales; family UBA12077; genus UBA12077. The sequence continues at coordinate 7,607 of JBHOSR010000024.1, read as the reverse complement.
AAATAGATTAAGTGGGATACTGCCTTCTGAACTTGGTAATTTAAGTCAATTAAGATCACTTGATTTAGGAATAAACATGTTAAGCGGCGATGTTCCTGTTGAAATTGGTAATTTAGATAGCTTAAGATCGTTTTTTTTGGAAAATAATCAATTTGAGGGATTACCTGATCTGTCGGGATTAGTAAAATTGAATTATTTATGGGTTTGGAATAATAAATTAACTTTTGAGGATCTTGAACCAAATGTTAATATTAATGCAGGAATTGATTTTGATTATTACCCCCAAGAAAAGATTGGGACTGTTCAACATTATTCGCCTAATGTAGGCGATAATTTAAGTTTTAGCGCTATCCTTGGTGGTACTGTCAATGATTATGATTGGTATAGGAATAATCAGTTTATGAGTAGTTTTACAACTAATACTTATACTATTTCTGATTATAGCGGTAATTACCCAGATGAGGGAATCTATTATTGTAAAATTGATAATGCCAAAGCCCCGGATATAACTATAGAAACAAGAAAAATATATGTAGGTGTTGATGTTGAAACATATGCCATTTCAGTAACCGCAGATCCATCTGAAGGCGGCATAGTTTCAGGTGGAGGAAACTATGATGAAGGAGAAACTATTAAATTAGTAGCTACTCCTAACACAGGATACAAATTTAAAGAATGGACAGAAGCCTCTTCTATGACTACTACATTTGATACACTTTATCATACTGTGGAAAAAGACAGGGATTTTGTTGCAAACTTTGAGAAAAAAACATTTTATGTTTCTTCACATGTGAGTGCAAGTGGCGGAGGAACAAAAATCGGTGAAGGGATTTATGAATATGGAGAAATGGCTACACTGGTAGCAACACCTCTAGATGGATATAGCTTTGATAATTGGACTTACAATGGTTCTGTTGTTTCTACCAGTCTTACCTTAAATGTTAATGTCTATAGCGACATGACAATTACTGCCAATTTTAAAAGCTCTGCTTCTACTGAGCAAACCTATTACGTAAAACCGTCATCCAATGGAGGAAACGATGCTAACGATGGTCATACCTGGGCAACTGCAATGGCCAATCCTCAAACTGCCATAAATGCTGCAGAATCTGCAGGAGGTGGAGAAGTCTGGGTTGCTACCGGAGAGTATAATCCAACATTAACTGAAAGTGGAAATACTCATGTTGATAGTACGCGTTATTATTCTTTTACCATGAAAAACAATGTAAAAGTCTATGGTGGATTTGCTGGGATGGATGGTGAAACTATTGATTCAAGATTAAAAAATGATACGGATGGTAATGGAACTATTGAAGCCTGGGAATTTACAAATCCGACAATCTTAAGCGGCGAAATTCAAAGTGATGCAGATAGTTCAAATAATAGTTTACATATTGTAATATTTAGAGAAAGTTGCGATAGTACATCTTTATTAAATGGTTGTACTATCGAAAAAGGATATGGGGACATTCCAAAACCTCCATATAGCAGTTGTGGAAATTCCCTTTACGCTTCTGGTATTTATTCAATAAATAAAGGGAATATACAAAATTGTATTGTAAGAAACTGTTTGTCCTATTATTATGGATCAGATGTGCATTGCTATGGGATTGGAATTTATGGCGAAAGAACAAACATTTCTAACTGCTTAGTAACAAATTGTTATTCAAATACAATTGGAAGTTCCTCAAACTCGTATGGTGGAGGAATATATTGTAATGTATCAACTGTATCAAATAGTAAAATTTCTAATTGTACCCTAAAAGGGAATGGTCCTGTAGGAGGTGGTATAAGTTCAAATTTTAGCAGCAAAGTTAAAAACTGTATTATATCTAATTGTTCTGTTTATACTTCAACAAATGGATCTGTGCGTGGAGGTGGAGTAGCAAACGATCCAAGCTCAACAATGGTCAATTGTATTGTTAACAACTGCTCTGCTACATCAAATATGCTAATATATGGATCAGGTATTGAAAATAGTGGATCTTTAATCAATTGTATAGTTGCTAATTGTAATGGTGTCACTTCAACTCCTAATTCTATTAAAGGAATTGGAGTATATAGTGCTAGTTGGTGGTCAAAAAACATCAATTGTATAGTTTGGAATAATACAATAAACAATGAATCAAGCGTTAAACAAGTATATAACTGGTCAGGCATTGTAGAGTATTGTGCTGTACAGGATCAAAATATTGATGGTATAAAAAATTTATGTTTAACTAAAGAAAATATAAATATTTACGGTCCTCTATTTTATTCACCAACTAGCTTTAGTGGAGTTGCCACAAATGAAATACAAGAACAAGAAATAATAAATGCAAATTGGAATCTATTAAATGGATCAATTTGTATTAATTCTGGTACTAATGATGCATTACCTGAAAATGTAGAAGTAGATATTATAGGGAATCCTCGGATTTTATATGATATAGTTGATATAGGTCCATATGAAGCTAGCTATTCCTGTTTAGCTCCTAAAAATCTAAATGCAGAAAATATAACTGAAACTTCTGCCGATTTAAGCTGGGATGGTGGATATAATGAAACAAATTGGAATCTTGAATGGGGTAAGACAGGTTTTACACTTGAAACGGGAACAAAAGTATCTGTTGAAACTAATAATTACACAATAAGCAATTTACCTGATGCTTCATCCTATGATTTTTATGTTCAATCTGTATGTGATGATAACAATAAAAGTACATGGGTAGGTCCATATACATTTGTAAATGGGACTTATCATGTTAAATTGGGGGGAGATGATTCAAATGATGGTTTTACATGGGAAAGTGCATTAGCAAATCCACAAACTGCTTTAAATCGTGCAGAAGAAAGTGGAGCAAAGAAAATATTTGTTGCAAAAGGGATCTATTATCCCTTATCTACTGAATCGGGTAATATAGATTCTGACAGTATCAGGCACTATACGTTCACATTAAAAAGTAATGTGGAAATTTATGGGGGTTTTGATGGAAATCTATATGAAGATATAAATTCACGATTAATGTATGATAAAGATAATAATGGCAATATTGAACCTTGGGAATTTAAAAACGAAACAGTTTTAAGCGGAAATATTCAAAATGATTTAGATAGTACAAACAATTCCTATCATGTTGTAACAATTCCTGAGATAACTGATACAATCGCAAAAATAAATGGTTTTACAATTTCTGAGGGGTATTCTGATTTAGGAGAACAAAGATTTGAAGATGATTATACGTATTCTTTATATGCGTCAGGTATACTATCCTTGAATAATGGTTTAATAGAAAACTGTATCATTAAGAAATCAGAAACTTACAGAATTAGTAAAAGAGGTTATGGAGGAGGTGTATATTTAAGAAATTCTTCTCTAAAAGGTAGTTACATAAATAATTGTAAAATAACAATTAGAAATACGGGAATTGCCGACTTTATTGGTTATGGCGGAGGTATATATTCTATAAATTCTTCAGTTGTAAATAATAAAATTTCTAATTGTGGAATATTTGAAGAAAATCCTGAAAATTATTTCTATTCTAATGGTGGAGGAATTTATAATAAAAATTCGAGTATTATAAATTCAATTGTAAATAATTGTTATGCCATAAATGGAGGAGGTATTTATGGTTCAATTGTAATAGGATGCACCATTACAAATTGCAAAGGAGAAGGATCTGGATCTGGAGTATATGTTTCATCTTTAATGGCAAATACCATTGTTTGGAATAATTCTCCTAATCAGGTTTATGTTTCTCCTTATAATACCACTATTTCTAACTGTGCTGTACAAGATGAAGATTTAGCAGGTACTAATAATATAGTTTTATCATCTGAAAACTGTGGAGGAGATGATTCATTTTATTATCCATGTTTTAGAAATGCTCCAGATAGTATCGGATGTGTTTCTACTGCTGAAGGATATGAAAATATTTCTAAAGCTAATTTTAACCTTCTAACTAATTCTAATTGTATAAACACGGGAAGTAATGAACATGTTCCTCCTGAAATTGATACTGATATTATTGGTAATAACAGAATTATCAATGGAATTGTAGATATAGGTGCTTATGAATATTCATCTGAATTTACTGTAACAATTATTACAAATACAGGTGGTTCAGTAAATCCTTCGGTTGTTTCAGCTAACAATGGAGATGATGCAACCATTACAATTACACCTGATTCAGGTTATGAAATATCAACTGCAACATATAATTCAGCTGATATTTTTAATGATTTAGTGCAAACAGGCGAAAGTTATACCTATGATATTATAGACATTACCAGTAATGGAGTTATAAATATTACTTTTACTCCAATTGATTATACAGTTACAGCAAACGCAGGATCAAATGGAAGTGTAACTCCAACAAACGCTACTATGACAGTTGAAGATAGCCAAGATTTTACTATCAGTTGTGAAACAGGCTATACAATTTCAACAGCTACAAATAATGGAATTAGCATAATAAATAAGTTAGTAGAATCCGGAAATGATTTTATTTACACTTTAACAAAAGTAACTGAAGACATAACACTTGAATTTACATTTAAAGCTTCAGAGTATGATATTGTCGTAAGCTCAAATTATGGAGGTATTGTTTCTCCAACAGATGCAACTGTAGCACATGGTGATGACCAAACCTTTACCATTACTACAGAAACAGGATATGAAATTACTACAGTTTTATATAATGGAGTTGATGTTTTTAACGATCTTGTTTTTTCAAACGGGTCTTATACTTATACTGTAAATAATGTTCAAGAAGATGGAGAATTAACTGTTGCGTTTTCAGCAATTCTGTTTAATGTAATTGCAACTTCCAACGAAGGAGGAACCATTGATCCAATGAATGCTATGGTTGCATATTCTGACAGTATCGTATTTTATATTGCTCCTGATGAAGGAAAAACTGTAATTGCTGCTACCTATAACGGAGTAGATGTTTTTAATGAGCTTGAAGAAGCCGGAGATGATTTCTTATTTACAGTTATGAATATAACCGAAGATGGAGAACTTAATGTAATATTTGGTGGATATGATTACTCTGTAATTGCAACAGCTGGACTTGGAGGCAATGTTACACCAACTTTTTCTCAAGTTTCGAGTGGTGCTAATTTAACCTTAACAATTAATTGTGCTGCAAGTTATCAAATTGAAACTGCAACTTATAATGGAGCAAATGTTTTAAGTAATATTGTAAATGCAGGTGAAAATTGCTACACATACACCGCTACAAACATAAGCGAAGATGGAGCTTTTAATGTTACATTTATCCCTAAGACATTCAGTGTAACAGCATCAGCTAATTCAGGAGGGACTGTAACTCCTGCAAGTTCAACAGTTTCTTTTGGTAGTGGTCAGGTTTTCACAATAATTCCAATGGACTATGGATATGGAGTAAAAGCTGCGACATATAATGATGTTGATGTTTTTGAAGAATTAGAAAAATCTGGAAATCAATATACTTACAGAAAAACAAATATTCGGGAAGATGGAGAATTTGAAGTAACATTTGGATTAATCGAATATGCCTTAATAGCAAGCGGTAACACTGGTGGCTCTGTTACACCTGATACAACTACAGTTTATCATGGCTCCAGTCAAACTTTTATTATAACACCTAATGAAAACTTTTTTGTAAGTAGTGCTAGTTATAACGATGTTAATGTTATTGAAGATTTTGTAGAATCAAATGATAGTTATACGTACACAGTTACTGATATTAGCGATGATGGTATTTTAATTGTTACATTCTCAAACTCAACAGGTATTATTGCGAATCCAAACATTAGCTTTAATATTTTCCCAAATCCTACCAGTGGATTAGTAAGTATACAATTACAAGAAAACTATTCTGAGTTTAAATTACGAATAGTCGATATAAATGGAAAGGTAATTTTAATCAATGATCATTTTAATAATCAAGAATCATTAAATTTAGGAGATTTGCCTCCAGGTATTTATCATATAATTGTTGAGTACGACAAACAGGTCCTTACTAAAAGATTAATTAAAAAATAAAACTTTCAGGCTGTTCAATTTTTGAGCAGCCTTTTTTATTTGAACTTTGAATTCAAAAATTCCTTATCTTTAATTCTTATAAAATTAAATTTAAAGATTCTTGTCATGAAAACTCTTTTAACAACTTTTTTAATTTTATTTATAACTGTGTCAGTATTTGCACAAAACCGTTTCGATGTTTTTTACATTGCCGGTAATTATAATTTTATGCAAACTACCGATATTAATATAGAGGCAAACTACGAAAAAGCTTTACAAGCTAACTTTAGTTATCCGATCGTTTTTAAAGATTCGTCGTTATGGCTTACAAGTGTCGATTACCAGTATTTTTCAATGAATAATGAATATTTAGCATCTGATCCAACACCCATTGAAGCATTTAATTTACATAGTATAATGCTTCGTACAGGGTATGTTCATAAGATTAATTCAAAGCAGTCGTTGATGGTTTTTTTCGTTCCAAGATACATGACAGATTTTAATGCTTCATTTTCCAAATCACTGCAACTTGGTGGTTTAGTAATGTATGAGAAAGTAAAAAGTGATAATTATACCTGGCGTGTAGGTGTTCTGTACAATCAAGATTTTTTTGGAAACTATATAGTTCCTGTTTTTTATTTAGATTGGAATGTTACATCAAAAATAATAGTAAAAGGTTTACTTCCTATTTCAGCAAAAATATATACTCAACCCTCAGAAAAATTATCATATGGTTTACACTTCGTAGGACTCACAACCTCGCATAGAATTAATGAACCTGGTTACGAAAATTATTATGTTGATCGCAAAAGTATTGATGTTTCTTTATTTGCGAATATTCATTTGTTTGATAATGTATTTTTCGAGGGTAGAGCCGGATATTCCTTGTCAAGAGATTATGGACTTTTTGCAGAAGATGATAAAGTTGATTTAGGATTACCTTTAGTTAATATTGGTGATGATAGAACAAGAGCTAATAATGAGTTTGACGGAAGTCCGTTTATTCATTTAAGATTAATTTATAGTTTACCTGTGGATTAAAATGAATTGTAGATATAATATAAAACGGGCAATTTTACTGCCCGTTTTTCTTTCTTAATTCTTCGTATTGTTCGCGTATTGCTTCCATCTCTTCAAGATTTTGCCGCATCTCCTCTTCCTTCTCCATCATCTCCTGAGTTTGTGTCTTGAATTTTTTAATTAAAGAAGCACTTGTTTCATTCATTCGAATATTATTTAAATTGCTTGCAACATTGTTAGCTATTCGTTTAATGAATTCAATCTCGAGATTTGTAAACTTTTTAAAACTGGCTAATTCAACAATTCCAAATACTTTTTCGTCAATACTTAACGGTACAATTATTAAACCTTCAGGATTACCATTACCTAAACTTGATTCAACTTTTATATAGTTTTCAGGAACATCATTTATCACCAATATTCTGTTTTCAGAATAGGCAACACCTAGGTTTCCCGTTGTAGTATGTATTTTTGCCTTACCCTTTCGAATATCGTTACTACAACCATAATCAGCACTTAGTTCAAAAGTTCTATCGGAGCTTATTAAATATGTGGATGCCACTTCGGGTGTATTGTTTATGCTAAATAGTGAAAAAGA
>JBHOSR010000023.1:0-28877 GCA_042584405.1 Bacteroidota bacterium | reverse complement strand
GTTTTGAAGTGCTCATTGATGCTTTTATCAAACTTAAACAGAAAACCGAATTTAAGGCATACATTATTCCAAAATTGTAAAGTATTCCAATAAAAGTTCCTGCTATTCCACCGAGTATAATGCTTATTGTATTTTCGGAAAAACGGATCTTAGTAATCTGTTTTTTGCTAAATCCTAATCCTGATAATATCCCTGTTTCTTCAGTTCGTGATTCTATATTTAATGAGTGAATAAGAATTGTAAGTATCACTCCAGCAAAAATTACAAAGAAGCTCATACTTAAAAATAATTCTCCAAAATCAACACCGCTTGATGCAGCTCGAATTCCTTGGGTATGAACAGGCATAAAGGTTAAATTCAAATCTTGTGGATTTAATTGAGATCGCAATTCTTTCTTTAAGTTATCTATGCTAGTTTCGTTCTTATCAATTCTTATTGACGTGTACTTACCATATTTGTTTTTCCATAGATTTAAGCCTGTTTCTATTGAAATAAAAGCTTTGGGGGTACCTTTATAATCATCCCAATATTTTTCATCTTTATCTCTAATTTTACTTAGATCAATAGGAATTCCTGTTTCCCATTCACTGCAACTTCCTGCATTTGCTAATCCCGGGAACAATGGCATTAATGATTTATTGGATATTTTTCCCTGGGTTGGAATAATGTTTTTTACTACAAATTTATTAGTGTTTTCTACAAGTGTGCGCAGTGGACCAATAATATAATAGTCCAGTTCAATAGTATCATTTAAAGATAAGTTAAGGTCTGATGCTAACCACTCATTCACAATAATTTCATTTTTAACAAGATCAGGATCAGGTAAAGCAGCTACAAATGAATATGGTGTTTCCTTTTTACCATATCTAATGGAGTTGACCAGGTATGTAAGAATAGTTTCATTTTTGACATTAAAATTTAATATTGCTTTTGAAATTGGTTCATCAATAAATATTCGATCCGAAAGAATTTCGTATTTATTTAAATCCTTATGTTCCCGAATTACAATATTAGCATCATCAAGTCGCCAAACTTTGTGTAGAGTTTTATTAAGGTTTTCTACTTTAAGATTTGGATTATTATCGTCTGAAGCTATGATAATATTAGCTAAACCTTTTAATTCAAGTTTTTTAGCGAGGTAATCACGAGAAATAAAGATATTAAAAGGTGCTGATTGAATATTTTTTAATCCAAATCTTCCTAGACTTTCATCATTGGCGATGGCTCTAACTGTAGCTCTAAATGAAATGGACGGTTCACCTTCTTTTGCAAAGGGAGCGTTCAAAGGAATTACATTTGCATTTTCTACTCGTAAGAGAATTTCGTCACCGACTTTCAATTTAATTTTTTGAGCTATATTCTCACTAATAATTATTTCATCATCATTCAGTTCTGGCATTGATTTATTTGAAAGTTTCCAAAAGCTTTGATCAATACCATAAATTTGTGCTTTATTAATTCTTAGATTCGATTCAGTATAAATAATTATTCCTTGTAAACTTAACAGGGGTGAGGTTGCTATATTTAAATCATTGGATATATCATAAGAAAGTTCAGCCCTTACGAATCGATCACCTGTTTGCATTGCAAATTTTACGTTTCCAAGACGGGCATCAACTATCTGTTTAAGACTATATTTTATAGAATCACCAACAATGAGTGCTCCAGTTAAAACTGCAGTGCTGATTATTGTTCCTGCGAAAACTGCTAGGTGCTGTTTCCTGAAAAACCAGAGACTTTTTAAAATAAATCTAGAAATTCTCATGTTTTAATCATTATTCATTAAATGAAGTTTTCCATGATCAAGTTTATAAATAGTATCCATTCTTTTAGCTAATTCAAGAGAATGTGTAACCAATACCATAGCTACATTTTGTTTTTTGTTGATTTCTGATAATAATTCTCCTAATTGCTCTGCAGAATCCTGATCGAGGGAGCCGGTAGGTTCGTCAGCAAGAATTAAATCAGGTTCATTAATCAATGCCCTTACAACTGCAGCTCTTTGGCATTCTCCTCCTGAAAGCTGCCCTGGACGCTGATGTATTTTATCAGCCATACCCACGCTCTGGAGAAGATCTTTTGCCCTTTCCAAGGTCATTTTCTTATTAGTTTTATTATTTAGCGGGATGGTAGGGACAAGAATATTTTCAATAAGTGTAAGTTGGGGAAGTAAATGATGTAACTGGAAAACAAAACCTATATTTTTGTTTCTTAACGTGGCCAGTTGGTTTTCAGTAAACTGTTTAACATCTTTTTCTTTAATTCTAAGAATCCCAGAAGTTGGCAAATCAAGAGTCCCAAGTATATTAAGTAATGTGCTTTTTCCAGATCCTGAAGGACCCACAATGGATATAGAATCACCTGCTTTAATGGTTAGAGAAATTTCATTTAAGACATCTCTTCTGGTAATAACTCCATTGTTTTCGTAGTATTTGCTTATTTTATCTAATTCAACAATCATATTATTTTTTATTTGCAATTACTTTTTCGTAAATCTTAAGCATTTGTTGTGTAGTAACATCAGTATTATACTTATTCACGACAGATTTTCTCCCATTTATACTAAACTCTTTCAATTTTTCTGTATTGCTTAAAACTTCCGCAAGTTTTGATGCTAAAGCCGATGGTGTATTGGATTCAAATACAGCTCCTCCTTGTGTTTCTTTCACAATTTCAGGAAAAGCTGCCAAAGCTGGCTGAACAATTGGAACTCCAGCCGCAAGTGATTCCAACTGATACATACCAAATGCTTCTCCTTTTAATACAGGAACAGATAAAACGGTTAACTGATTGAAAAAATTACTTAAACTTTCAGTTCTAAAATCATCAATAAATTCAATGTCATTTTCAAATCCCTCTTGTTTAAGTTTCTTCATTTGCTTCTTTATGAATTTATCGTCATCGCTTGTTTTTCCACCAGTAACTTTTAGTAAAATGTCTTTAAATTCAGTTTTCTGTTTAAGTTTGATAAAAGCATCAATGAGCACTTCAAAACCATTTGATTTATTTCTTCGCGATAGGAATCCTATCACTTTTGGATTTTGAACCGGACTAGAAAAGTTATATGCGTCAGGATCAACACCAATAGGAACAATATGTAATTTTTCATCAGGGATACACATGTTTTTTTGCATTTTATCAGCAAAGAATTGACTAACAGCTACAAATGCGTCAATGTCCTTCGATTTTTCACACATTAACTTCCAAAGTTTTTCTCTATAAAAATCATTCATTGCATCAATCCATACATCTTCATCTTGCAAGGAACAAATAACTGGAATTTTGAGTTCTTCGCGAATTTTTCCAGCTAAACCCATTAGTAATGCATTTGACAAATGAATTATATCAGGTTTTTCATGATGTTTTAAAAAATCGATTAAATGATCAAGTTCTTCTTTTTGATAGCCATCAGCCCCTTTTAACATAGAAATAGTCATTTCTTCTAAGCCAGAAGCCCTAGTTGATTCAGACTTTTTTGAAGCGTATTTTAATATTGCTGGCGAATTTAAAAAATTGTGAAGCCATTGAGGCATATGTCTTAGAAACTTGAATTTTTGCTCGAGGTAAATATTTACAGCTCCATAAAAAACCGGTATTCCATCTTCTGAAAAGTTATTTACAGAACTAAGAGGCAAGTATAGGGGCAGTGTAATAGCATCATGGCCTGTTTTTTTTAATGATCGCGTAAAAGCACTATCACGCAAGCAATTTCCGCAGTAAAATGTACCTCCAAATCCTGGTACTATGTTGATTATTTTCATTATTTATAAGTATTTAGTATTGAGATTTTAGTATCACGATTTAGTTAAATCAGCTTAGAGTCTTGTATCTCATATCTCACGTCTAACATCTATTTAGCTCCAAACGCATATACTCGTCCATCCCCTGCACCAACAACGACCATATTTTTAATGATAGCAGGGGTACTTGCAATTGGACTACCTATTTCATAAGACCAAATTTTTTCTCCTTTGTTTAAATCCAGGATATATAAAAAGCCATCGTCAGATCCAATTACAACTTTATTACCAGCAATAACTGGCGAGCTTTCAACCTTGTGCATAGTTTTGAATTTCCAGACAACTTTTCCTGTTTTTTTATCAAAACAATATACATTTTTATCTTGTGAACCGATGATAACTTTATTATCAGAAACAGCAGGAGAACCAAGGAAAGGACCAGCACCAGTATGTTGCCACAGAATCTCTTTGTTTGTCATGTCAACAGCATAAAAGCCTCCATCATAATTACCAAAAAAAGCTAAATTATTTTCAAGCGCTGCTGATGAAGCTATATATGTCCCAATAGTAATTTTATCTTTCGAAATACCTTCATTAACATTTACCATGTGCAAAAAGCCATCACATCCACCAAAAACTGCTATATCACCATTGGTTGCAGGAGCTCCATTGATGTAATTATCTGCTTCGTATTTCCATACAACTTTTCCTGTTTTGGAATCAACACAATGTAAAAAGAAATCGTAGCTGCCAGCAATTATTCTTTTGTCCTTCTTATTTTGTGAATATATCCAGCCTGCTGATCCCGAAATTTGTCCATCGGTTTCATACTTCCATTTTAAATCACCAGTTAACGCGTCTACCGCAAACAGAGAACCTTCAAGCGATCCCGCATAAATAGTCTGATCTAGATATAGTGGAGGAGCTTCAATAGATGTACCTGCGCTATATTTCCAGTTTAATTCTCCTTTTAATGAAATAGAATAGATATTTCCATCATTAGAACCTATAAAAATATTTTCACCACAGATGACAGGTGATGATTTTATAATATCTTCTGTCTTGAATGTCCAAAGTAGTTTTATAGATCCCGGAATCTGTACATTCGTTTTCCCTTGTAATGACTGATTTCCTCTAAATGATGGCCAGCAAATATTGGTTTGTGACCTACTTATTGTAAAAACAAAAATCGATATTAGTATAATTAATAATCTTTTATTCATAACAGAATTACTCTCCCTTTTTAAATGCAAGCGCTCCTGTCGGGCACGCTAAAACACATTTTTGCGCTGCAATTGTTAATGCTTTTTCCAATGTTTTATTAAAAGGAATTTCAATTTTAACATTAAAACCTCTTCCAATATAAGTTAAGCCAGTTAATTCTTTTTCATTGGATGCAATATCTATGCATAATCCGCATCGGATACATTTTTCCGATTCATAAATTATATCATCATGTTGTAAGTATTTTTTTAATTGTTTTCTTTCTCCAAACGAATACTTTTTCTGATTTGCACTATAATCGTTAGCATAGATTCTAAGCTTACAGGTTTGAGGTTTTCGACAGTCGCAACGCAAACACCTTTGGGCTTCTTTTATAGCTTCTTCATTACTAAAACCAACGAGCTTTCCCTTTTTAGGTTCAATTCGATCATCAGGAATTGATTCTTTTTTGTATTCTTCAATTTCAGAATCAGTAAGTTTTCCAAATCTTGAATTAAACAATCTTTGCGTTTCTGCAGGAGCTTTTCCTGCGAGAAAAGAATTAACAGAAAATGCTGCTTCTTTTCCTTGGGCTAAAGCTCTAATTGCTAATTTATGTTTCCTTAATATGCTGCCACATGCAAATACTCCATTAATTTTTGTAGCATAGCTTCCCTCTATTGTTTTGATTCCTGAACTACCAATTTCTATGTCGAATTCCTTCAAATTTGAATCATTAATATTCCCTGAAGCAATAACAACTGCTTCAAAATCTTTTTTTAATTTATTTTGGAAATCTTTAGGGGAGATTAAAGTACTACATTCAAACTTTGCTCCAAGTTTTTTTATTAATTCGATTTCATCATTTAAAGCTTTTGCAGGAAGTTCAATTTCTGGGACACCAAGGAATGATCCTCCGGGTTTATTATCTTTTTCGAAGATAGTACATTCATGTCCCTCTTTTAGAATGTGAAATGCACAAGCGAGCCCCGCGGGTCCTGAACCAATTATTGCGACTTTTTTATTTGATTTAGGTTTCTTTTTAGGTTGAAAAGCTTGTTCTTTTTGATTATCAATATCAGCTACAAATCTTTTTAGCAAACAAATGGATACTGGATTATCAACTAGTTTTCTTCTACATGCACCTTCGCATGGAGCAGAACAGATATAACCTAAAATCAAAGGTAGAGCAATATCTTCTTTAACAAGTCTTAATGCTTCATCAAATTTTCTTTCTGCAATTAAACGGTTCATTTTAGGAATATCCATAAATGCAGGGCAACTTAAACGACATGGTGCTTCACAATCGCCAACGTGATCACTCAATAGTAATTCTAATGCTTCTCTTCTTGCCTCGATTACTTCCTTATCATCACAATTAATGTCCATTCCGTTTTTTACATGCATAGCGCATGAAGGAAATAATTCTCCAGTTAAATTGTTTTTTACTATACAAACCATACATGAAGGATGGTTACTAAAACCTTCCATAAAGCACATAGTTGGAATCTTAATACCAATAGATTCAGCTGCTTTCAGAACAGTAGTTTCTTCCTTTACTTTAACAAGCTGATTATTTATTTTTATTTCAATCATTTACTTTGTTATAATTGCATCAACTGGACAAATTTCTAAACAAACATTACATTTAATACATTTTTCAAGATCAATGGTGTGCAACTCGTAAGGCTTGGCCTCAATGGCATCTGAAGGACATCTTTGTGCACATTTCGTACAGCCAATGCAATCATCAGTAATCTCGTAAATTATCATTTCCTTACATTTACCCGTTGGACATGTACCGTTGATATGTGCTTCGTATTCGTGTCTGAAATATTTTAAAGTTGTTGAGACTGGATTTGGTGCTGTTCTTCCAAGATTACAGATACTGCCTTTTTGAGTATTTTCTGCTAATTTTTCAAGAGTTTTTATGTCCTCCATTTTACCTTGCCCACAGGAAATTTTTTCTAAGATTTCTAACATTCTTCGAGTACCAATTCGACAAAATGTGCATCGGCCACATGACTGATCTTGGGTAAATGAAAGAAAATATTTTGCAATATCAACCATACAATCAGTTTCATCCAATACAATTAAACCTCCTGATCCCATCATTGCACCAGCATCGATAAGTGATGCAAAATCAATTGGAGTATCTGCCATTGAAGCAGGAATGCACCCACCAGAAGGACCTCCAATTTGTACTGCTTTAAATTTTTTATTATTAGCAATTCCTCCACCTATATTTTCAACAATTTGTTTGATAGTAATTCCCATTGGAACTTCAATTAATCCACCTCGGTTTATTTTTCCTGCTAGTGCAAATACTTTAGTGCCTTTACTATCATCAGTTCCTGTACTATTAAATGCTTTGGCTCCATTTCTGATAATCCAGGAAACCAGAGAAAATGTTTCCGTATTATTAATCAATGTAGGTTTATTCCATAGACCTTTTTCTGCAGGATAGGGTGGACGTAAAATTGGGTATCCTCGGTTTCCTTCAATTGATTTATAAAGAGCAGTTTCTTCGCCACAAACAAAAGCTCCAGCTCCTTCGAATATTTTTAAATTAAATGAAAAGTTTGAGCCAAAAATATTATTACCCAGTATTCCTTCTTTTTCACAGATTTCGATTCCTTCTCTAATCCGTTTTACTGCTAACGGGTATTCTGCACGTATATAAAAAATTCCTTCTGATGCACCAACAGCGTACGCCGCAATAATTAATCCTTCAATAATCCTAAAAGGATATGATTCCAATAACATTCGATCCATAAATGCTCCAGGATCACCTTCATCACCATTACAAATAATATATTTTATATCTGATTGATTATCCTTAACCAACTGCCATTTCTGACCTGTTAAAAATCCACCACCACCGCGTCCTTTTAATCCACTTTCTTTAATTTCATCGATAACTTCTTGCGAAGACATCTTATTCAAGCATTTCTCTAAAGCTTGAAATCCATTTAATCTTTTATATTCTTCTATATCAGAAGGCTTAATCTCTCCACGATATTCGGTTGCTATATTTATTTGACCTTCTAAAAATTCTGAAATTGGTGTGTTTATTTCATCTTGTACATATTTTTTGGTGAATTTAGGAATGTTTTCAAAAACAAAGCTGTCAACAAAATGATTAAAACGACTTTTAAATTTATCGACAAAATTTGTAGGCTGGAAATGTTTTAATACGATTTCACGTACTTCTTCAGAATTAATTTTAGTATAAAATGATGGTGTTTCATTGGGTTTGAAAATTTCCATCATAGGAACCTGATTACACACTCCAACACAACCAACTTGTTTAACATTTACATTGATATGATTTTTATCTAATGTACGTTCTAATTCTTCCTTGACTCCCGAACTCCCGCTTGCAATACAACATGATCCTAATCCTATTCGAATTTCGCCTTGAGTTTTTTCATCTACTGCTAATTTGGAAGATCTTTGTGATTTTGGCTTGTCTTTATTTGCTAAAAAATCCTCAATTACTTCAGGAACTTTCTCGGTAGAAACATGACCGTATGTTGTATCATCAATTTGTACAACTGGAGCAAGTGTGCAACAACCAAGACATGCTATTTTTTCTACTGTAAATAAGCTATCGTTATCAGTATCATCAAAATCTTCAATCTCCAGTTCTCTTTTAAAAGCATCGTATACCAGCATTGCACCTTTAACATGACAGGCTGTTCCTACACAAACCTTTATGATGTGTTCACCTACAGGCTTATGTCTAAACTGTGAGTAGAAGGTTGACACTCCAAATATCCGAGAAGGAGTAATGTCAGTTTTTTCACAAACCCTTGTAAGTGCTTCTTCCGGCAAATAATTAAATTCATCCTGAATTGCTTGAAGAATAGGGATAAGCATGTTTACGGTTTTTCCTTTTTCTTGAATTATATGATCGACTATTTCGATTATTTCTTGATTCATTTCTATCTTTTCTTTGCGATTTTTCGACGTTGCGGTTTAGTAATAATCTTTTTTTTACCGCAGAGACGCTAAGACGCTAAGTTCTTTAATATTAAAAATCATTTACAAATCTTCTAAATCCATTTTTAAGCAATGGCACATTAAAATTGATTAAAAAGCCAAGTCGTTTATCTGCAAGTTTTAAGTAAGATATTATCTGCGCTTCATGCACCGGTAAAAGCACTTCTACAGCTTTAACTTCTAAGATAATTTCATTTTCTATCAATAAATCAATTCTAAAATCTTTATTTAATTCATGTCCTCTATAATACAATGGAAGAAATACTTGTTGCTCTGTTCTAATTTTTCTTAAGTTAAATTCTTTTGTTAAGCACAATTCATAAACGGATTCCAATAAACCAGGACCCATTTCTTTATGGACTCTGATTGAAGCATCAAGGATTTCTTTTGAAAGATTGTTATATTGTTCTTTGTTCATTATTATTCATTGTTTAGTGATGAAATGCTAAGTTTTTAACAGTGATATTAATAATTTCTTTGCGTCTTTGTGCCTTTGCGGTTAGATCTATTTCCCTATACAGTATAAATTTTTCTCTGCCCTGATGTAAACTCTACCATCAGCAAATGCTGGTGTGCTTACTACTTTTTCACCAAGGATAGGTTCTCCGAGTGAAACAAATTCTTTGTCCACTTTAAAAATATGTGTAATTCCTTCCTTATCAATCAGGTATATTTTATTCTCAACAAGTATTGGAGATGAATAAAATCCATTATTAAATTCCTGTTCCCATAATAAATCTCCCGTTTTTGCATCGTGGCAAACAACAACACCATAACTGGTAGCAAGAAAAAGATATTTGTTGGTTGCGACCGGGCTAGGCACATCGGATAAATAATCAAATTGTTCCCAAAGCTTTTCTGGTTGATCACCCAATTTAATTGCCACCAAACTAGCATATTCATTGGTTGCATAAACAATTCCATCAGCATATGCAACAGATGGTCCAATTTCTCCATACAAACAATCAAATCTCCACAGCTCTTCTCCGGTATTAGGATCATAAGAAGCAACGAATGGATCAGTAAGTAGAAGAATTTCAACTCTATTGGTTGTTTTTACAATTACAGGGGATGACCAGGATATTTTTCCTTTTCTATCAGTACTCCATATTACATCTCCTGATTCTACAGATAAGGCCATTACTTTTGATTCGGTTCTATGATCATACTGAATAATAAGCTTATCTTCAAACACATACAATGATGATGAATATCCATAATGATTTTGAGGCATTCCAAGATTCTTTGCCCAAACTTGTTTTCCATTCATATCGAATGCTATTACATCTCCATTTGAAAATATTGCAAAGACCTTTTTTCCATCTGCTGTTACTGTTGGAGCTGAGTGACCTGTATCATTCGTAACAGCAGGAGCTGTTGCTGGTGAACCAGGAATATTTTCAACTGCAGTAGCCCAAATTAAATTACCAGTATTTCGATCAAAGCAATAAACCTCTTTTTTTGATGCAGTTGCACCTGATAAGAATAATTTATTTCCCCATATTACAGGAGAATTATATCCTTGTAATGGGACAGAAGCTTTCCATAAAATATTTTCTCCCGTTGTACCATCCCAATTTATAGGAATGTTTTTTTGGTAGGCAATACCATTACCTCCCGGACCACGAAATGCAGGGAAGTTTGCTTTCATCTCAATAGTTGGATAATCTTCTGTTACTGATTTTGGTGTATCTGCAATTTCATTTGAACTAACTGCTTTTTCTTTTTGTGAAGTGGTTTCAATTTCATCATTTTCAGATTTGCTATCTGATATCTCCGAAGTAGACTGAAAGGAATTAGTTTCATCAGAAGTTACTTCTTCATTGACCACGTTTTCTGCAATAGATGCTTCTGAAAATGTTTTACCCAATTTAGCATGTGTAAGAAATGCAAAAACTAAAGCTAGAACTACCAATCCAATACCACCAATAGAAACCCATTTTCTAGCATTTTTTTGTAAGAAAAGATTATTATTATCTTTTTCTCCAATCTCGGGAGAAATCTTTTTAGCTGAATTAATTATTTGAATGGCTATTACAAAAAGTATAACACCAATTAAAAGCAAATATCCTCCAGTACGTATTTGCCATTGATTTGTAAAGTAGGCTTTGCGAGCTAAAAGATCTAGCTCTCTAATTTCTGCTCTTAATGCTTCATCATTAGGATTTTGACTTAATCTCTCTACCAGGGTATTTATGAGTTCTGTATTAACAGGATCTATTCTATTAATCTGAAAATAATTGGCTATAATAAGGAAACAAATAATGAAAGAAAAAATTGCAGCTACAATAGCAACTCCTTTCCATAACTGAATATTTGCTAATAATAGTTCCTTTATTTTTTTCATTTTATACATTTTTGTTTAATTCAACTTTATTTTCAGGTAAAACCGGGCAATAATCAACACATCTAGCACAACTTAAGCAAGTTCCTTTATTAGGAGTAAAATCTTCTTGATACTTAAAAACGGATAAACTAACCAGAGTTAATCCGAATACAAGTCCAATAAATCCACCTAAAATCCATCCTCCAATATAAAACTTTTTAATAATTACTACTGCCTCTTTAAATAAGTTCTCTTTGGTCTGTCCGGCCGATTTAAAAGCAGTAATTTCAAAAGCTTCTTGATCTGTTTCTCCGTAATTTGTATTATTTAGTAATTCATTTGCGAGATGAACCTTTGTATTTACACTAGCAAGATTTTCATGAAATTGAGCTCCAGTAAACCCACCTACAAAAATTAATATTGGGATAATTATAGTATACATTAAAAAACGACGAATAGCAATGGATCTTTCTTCTTTTTCTTTTAACAAGACAGGTTTATTAATAGCTTCAAAGGGACATGAATCTTCACATAATCTGCATTGAATACATTCAGTTGGAGTAATGGTGATATGCTTTTTTGAAAATCTACTCACCAAATTTAATAAGGCTCCATACGGACACAAGAACCTACAATATGGTCGTGCAATAAAAATGCCTATTAGGAGTAATATAGCTCCGATCATAAACATCATAAAACTTGCGTCAAGTCTAAAAAATCCTATAAAAGGATCATATCTGCATATTACAAAGTCTGTGCTTGTAGCTGCATATAATATTGCCAGTCCGAGATAAATAAATGGAATGATTCCCAATACTTTTTCTAACCAAGATTTAATTGACATTGGTTTTAGAGCAAAAATATCCTGTAATGTTCCTAATGGACACACTCCCGCACAGAATGTTCTTCCAAAGAAAAGAGTATAAACTAATGGTAAAATAAAAAAAGCTATAACTGTAATAGGAATACGATATTCAGGATTAAAGAGAGCTAAAGTTACATTCTGTAATGATCCAACGGAACAAACACAACCTTCTCGGAAAAATCCAAAATAAAGTACTGCAAATATTGACATCCAAAAGACACCATTTCGAGAACGTTTTTTTATGACTAACCATGTTACTATCGATAAAGCGGCAACTAATACAAAAACATCTAAAATTGCTAAAGCATGTGCTCTTGGATCGGGTGTAATTGTTGGAGGCTGTGTATGACCCGATTCGAACTCAGGTTTTGGAAAACGCTGTATGGCAAATGAATTATAAATCTGAAATGAAATTATAACTAATAAAAATATGATGGCAATTCTTTTTTTCATTCAATTCAAGTTAATGATCTAACTTTTATTTTCTTCTTTACTATTACCTGAAAATATGTATGGATTGTCGATGGATACTCTTTGATAAGCATCTGCTGGACAATCTCTGGCAATAGCACATTCATTACAGTTTACACATAGCCTGTGATTTACTTGTAATTGTAACGAACCGTTCCCAAAAGCACCACAACCCTTAACACATTTAGCACAACCAATACACAATTCTTCAATAATATGATATTCAAAAAAAGGCTCCTCAATGAATTTTCTTTCTATAGCACTGGTTGGGCAAAGTTGATTTTCAGCTGCCGTTGTTAGGTTTTTAGTTTCAGGTCTGAAATATCCCCCACATAAATCACAATAACCGCACATATCATAAACATGAAAACACTTTACCGCAGAAGGTGTCAATACACAGCTAGTAGCACAACGACCACATTGAATGCATTTAGAAGGATCAAGCTGCCAAACGTACTCCTTCGATTTGGATTTTTTTACAAGTACTGCGCCAAGTCCTGCTAATCCAAAACCTATTGAAAATCTAAAACCACGATCTATAAAATCGCGTCTATTCAGTCTTTTCTTTTTTTCTTTTTTAGCCATTATTTAAGCTTACGTTTTCTTAATTTTTCTTTTGAAAATAATAGCCTCGGGTTGCTTACATTTTTTAAGTTTTCGACAATCCCGGCAAACAAAATCAAACGTGCACTCATCAGGATCTTCTGAGTTTCTTAATATCAGGATCCCACTTAAGGCAATTAAACCAGTTAATATAGTACCTCTTCCTATTGATGATAAGAACTGTCTTCTGTTCATTTTTAGAGATTTATTTCTTTTCAAAAATCCGTATTAACTTTTTAACTGGATCTAAAACATAAATTCTGTCATTTGAATCTACAGCTAAATCTAATCCTGCTGTACCTTCAATAAAAGATTCAGGAGCAGCAACAACAGATTTAAAATCACCTGTTGGTGAATGAACTTTTATTCTTTCCAATCCTTTTTCGCTAGTAACAAACGATCCATCCGATAACATTGCAATATTTGATGGATTACAGCATCCGCTAAATCCTTCCAATTGCATAGATGTTCTTTTCCATGAAGAAATAAGATTTCCATTTGGATCATAATTTTCAAATGTATGTAATCCAGGATTTACGATCCATAATTCTCCTCGATTTCCAATTAATAAATCAAAGTATGGACTTGGAATGATAAATCCAGGAGCTCCTTTTACACTATCTTTTTTACCGATTTCATTAATTAATTTACCTCTAAAATCGTAATGATAAACAACCTTGTTTCCTGCATCGGCAACAAAAATAGATTCTTCTTTTGTTGCAATGCTTGTAATTACCGAATTTTCATTAACAGCTTCCCATTTTGTTTTCAGATTACCGTCTTTATCAAGTATTTCTATATGGTCAAGGATTCCCAGCAATATATCTCCGTTTGGACTGATGTTTATGCTATAAGCAATAGAATCAATTTTAAACGTAGAAACCAGGTTGTTATCCTTATAAATAATAACTTTCTTTTTCCCTGTGATATATACTCGATCATTTTCATCAATTGCAATTGCTGTAATCTCCTCTATTTCAGGTTTTATTTGAGAAATTTCGTTAAAAGTGATTAATTCGGGATCAATATTTTTTAAATTATCGATATTATATTCGTATGGATTCTTTTGACTTTTATTTTTATTAACATAAAAATCTTTCCACATTAAATAAATAACTACCAGTAATAGTACAAGTGAAAAAGCTATGATTAATTTTTGTTTCATTTTTCTAAAATTGAGTAAGTATTATCAAGCTTGCCTGCGGTAGGCAGGTATCAAGATTTTATAATTCTTAATTCGTAATATTCAATTCTTCATTATATTTAAACAGACCAAAGTTTTAGAATCTCTCATTATTAAATATCCATCGGCAAAAGCCAAAGGCCCCCAAGCATCCATACCATCAATAATTTTCGCTTTATCTAGTAAAATGAACTTCTCGGTACTTGCTTTTGCAATTGTTAAGGTACCATCATCATTTAAAATAAAAAATTTACCATCGGCAATAGCATAAGGTCCTAATCCGAAACGATCCTCTTTACCACTTGTCCATAATATCTTCTGACAATCATTCGGATTACAACAAACAAATTGATTTCGCATTCCACCCGCATCTTTTGGTAAGACTGAAAACATAAATCCGTTGTAATAAATAGGAGTTTGCTGTTCGCTTGCCATCCCATCTTGTGGTTTAAATTTCTGCAACACTTCAACAGAATAATTTCCATTATTTTCTGAAACTTTAAATAAAGCTGCTCCTGCACCGTATCCTGCTGTCATAAATATTTTTCCATTTTCTAGAATAAGTGGGGAAGGAGCTACAACTGCTGGAGCAAAATCAATGGTTTTCCATAATATTTTACCTCTGTCGTTACCGTCGGCTGAAATACCACAGATACCGCCAATAGCAGTATATACATACATCTTTTTACCATTCAAGTTCATTGGCATTATAGATGAATGAGACATTTGCCAGTTGTCAGTATTTGGTGTTTCCCAAACTACTTCACCAGAAGCAAGATCAACTGCAATCATCAATACTTTTCCTCCAGGGGCAAAAATGGCAAGATCACCATCTATAATAGGACATTGACCTGTGTACCAGAACGGTATTTCAGTATTATACTCTTTAACAAGATCAATTCCCCAAATAAAATCTCCTGTATTTGGATCTGTACACATAACATGGCATCGAGGACCCATTGTAACCAAATAATTTTCGGTTATTGCTGGAACAGTTCTCGACATTCCATGATTTCTTTTTACATGTACATTATAAGATCTGCGCCAAAGTTCTTCTCCTGTTTCAAGGGAAAAACAACGTAATGCATCTCTTTTTTTTATTTCATTATAATCAAGAATGTAGACTTTTCCATTATAAATAACAGGAGCTGCGTGTCCTTCACCAAGATCAATTTGCCATAGGATTTTAGGTCCCTTTCCCCAGTTATCAATTAACGGAATATTTTCTTTACTGATATTATCAAAATCAGCTCCACGAAAACGAGTCCATTTTCCTGTAAGATTTGAAGCTAAATTTGAGAACTGGTCAAATCGTTCTCCAATATTGATTACTTCATCTGATTCTGTATTTTTAGCTGGTCTGTTATCTTTACCTGGAATACTAGTAGTAAAATCTTTTACGGGATCATAAGTAAACCAATATATAAATACACAAATACTGATAAGTATCACAAGAGAAATAATATATTTTCCTTTAATCATATAAACAATTAAAATATTCTATTTCATCCAGGGGCAATCGTCCTTTATTTCGCAATCTTTACACCCAACTTTTTTTGAAATTATTGGAATTAAAACAAATCCAACAATAGCAAAACATATTACAAGTATAAGCAAACCTAAGGAATAATTTTTTATAAGTAAATAGATGCCTACCGCAGGAGGAATAAACCAACTAGGAAACAAGACAATTATATTTCTTTTAAATACCTTACGAAAACTAAATCCTTCTTTTCTTTGAAAAAACTTTGAAGAAATAATTCCATATCCACATGGACAACCAAAAGTACCATGATAATGGCAATAGGGACAAATTCTAGCCCAAAACCATATTATACTCACCAATGAGTATGTAATAAAAACTAATGAGTAGTTAGCAGAAACAAAACTAATTATAACTGATCCTAAAATATACATGGTTAAAGTTGGAATGTTATCTAATAATACCAACCACAACGGGATAACTTTTTTGCAATCTGTTTCTACATTTGAATTATTATTTTCTTGCATATATTATATTTTAATTATTTTAACTTGATATCATAAGCCATAAGAGCATCCACATGCCTAATATATAATACACCATCCTTAATAACAGGATGTGACCAGTGTGGGCCAGTTCCTAATGGAATTTTAAAAGAACTTATAATATCAAATTTTTCTGGTGTGGCTTTTACTAGAGCAATATTACCAGATTTCTCTTCGTAACAATACAACATTCCATCCGCAGAAATAATAGAACCTTTATTTATCCATTCCTCATTATACTTAATTTCTCCTGTATTCCAGTCAAGACAAACCCAATTTCCCATTCTGTTATGAAGCCAGTTTGCTCCATATATATAACCATCAACAAGAACTACTCCTCCATGATGAACATCAAGTGTAGAATCAATCCAAGCAAGAGAAACCGATTCTGCATTTTCTGAAAGATTTAGCATAACACTGAAATGATTGTATCCGCTGGTTACAAATATTTTTCCATCATTATACGATGGTGTATTAGTTTGATTATTTCGCGCATCAGGTTTCTTTTGTTCTCCAAAGTTAAATCTCCAAAGTATATTTCCTGTTTCTGGTAATACTCCAATTATAAAATTTGCTGTTACATTAACAATAAGATTTTTATTATTTCTAGATATTAATAAAGGTGAAGTATATGACGGAGCATCGTTAACGCTTTGTGATTGCCATATTAGTTCACCAGTTAATTTGTTGAAAGCAAGCATTGTAGTTTTATCTCCACCTGGAGTAAAAAAAACTTTGTCATCTAAAATAAGCAAAGATTCAGCAATTCCCCATCTTCCGTATGTGCCTTCAAATTTCTCGCTTGCTTTTACCGACCAAATTATTTCTCCGTTATTAGCATCAATACATGCAATATCTCCTAATCCACTAGAAACATAAACTTTATCGTTCTCGATGGTGGGAGTGCATCTACTTTCTGGGTAAGATCCATTCCATGCTCTTCCATACGGTACCTTCCATTTGATTTTTCCTTGCATGTCGAATGCAATTAAAACATCATTATTATCATCTATACCAGTACAGTAAATTGTATTATTTGCAATTGAAACAGATGAATAGCCCTTGAAAATATCTTCAACTGACCATAATAATTCAGGTCCTGTTTCGGGCCATTCAATTAATAGATTTGTTTCGTTATATACACCAGTTCTTCCTGGGCCACGCCAATCAACTAAATTTTGACAATAGATATACTGAACTGAAAATATTAGAATGATACAAAGGAATTTCTTCATATTATTTGTTTTTAATATTATAGGCCATCAATGCATCCATATGCCTAATATATAATACCCCATCTTTAATAACAGGATGCGACCAGTGAGGTCCTTTACCAAGTGGTATTTTAAATGAACTAATAATGTCGAACTTTTCTGGAGTTGGTTTTACCAAAGCTATATTACCTTTTCTTTCTTCATAACAATATAGCATACCATCGGCATATATTATAGAGCCTTTAGTTTCCCATTCGGCTTCATATTTAGTTTGTCCGGTTTCCCAGTCAATGCAACACCAATTACCATCTCTATTGGTTACCCAATTAGCTCCATAAATATAACCATCCACTAAAACAGTACCTCCATGATGAACATCAAGCTTAGTATCAATCCATTTAATTTCTACTTTTGAAAGATCTTTAGATAATTCGAACATAACACCAACATGATCATATCCACTTGTTAGATAAATATTGTAATCTTTATAAATTGGACTGTTTGTATTAGTATATGGACCACCATCCCAAAATGCAATTGATACTTCATTACTTATGGATGCATAATCTTTATGAAATAAAATTTTACCGTTATCAGCATTTACACCAATTAAATTATTAGCCAAAACATTAATAATAACCTTCGTATTATTAATTATCGCAATAATCGGAGATGCATAACCTGGTTTATCATTTAAGCTTTCAGTTTCCCAAATTGTTTCGCCAGTATTTTTATCAAGTGCCACTATTGTGGTTTTATTTCCGCAAGGTGTATAAATAACTTTATTATCAACAATAAGTGGTGATTCAGCAATTCCCCAACCACCAAAGGTTCCTTCAAATTTTTTACTAGCTTCAACCTTCCATAGAATTTCACCTGAGACAGCATTAATACAAGCAACATCACCCAATCCACTAGTAACGTACAATTTGTCATTTTCAACAGTAGGTGTTGACCTACTTTCAGGGAATGAAGAATTCCATGCTTTTCCATAGACTGTTTCCCATTTCTTATTTCCATCTAGATCAATAGCAATAAGTACATCGTTTGTACCTTTTTTCCCTGTTAAGTAAATAGTACTATTAGCAACCGATACAGACGAATACCCGGGAGATAAATCTTCTATTGACCAAAGTAAATCGGGACCATTTACCGGCCATTCTGTAAGTAATCCGGTTTCGGAATATATACCGGATCTTTCAGGTCCTCTCCACTGACTTAGTTTTAATGGATCTTCATTTTGAACTAATAGTGGCATAGTTAAAAATAATACAAAAATGATTTTTGAATTTTTCATAATAAAAAATATTTAGTAAATGTCTAATTCACAGCTATTGAATATGCCATTAAAGATTTTCCATGTCGAATATATAAAATCCCTTTGTTTATAACAGGATGTGACCAGTGTGGCCCTGTTCCTAAAGGAATTTTAAATGAACTTACAATTTTAAATTCTTCTGGAGTTGCTTCAACTAAAGCTATATAACCAGTTCTTTCATCATAACAATATAACATACTGTCCGAATATATTATTTGACCTTTAGTTTTCCATTCTGTTTCATATTGTTTTTTTCCTGTTGTCCAATCAATGCAGCACCAATTGCCTTGTCCATTATTAATCCAGTTGGATCCATAAATATAACCATCAACATGAACAACTCCGCCATGATGATTATCTAAAATAGTGTCAGTCCACATGAGTTCAATATCAGAAGCATCTGGTAATATTTTAAACATAGCTCCAATGTGATTATAACCACTAGTAATATAAATTTTACCATTACTATACAAAGGTGTCACACAATTTATTATTGGGCCATGCATATGCCATAGTAATGGATTTAGATCATAATACCTGTATTTCCATAATAATTCTCCATTTAATGCATTAACACCAATTAAATGGCATGAAGTAATATTTACTATTATATCTTTATTAGCATACTGAAAATGAATTGGAGAAACATAGGCAGTGGAATCATGAATACTTTCGCAAACCCATTTTTCCTCACCAGTAAATTTATCAAATGCCACCATTGTTGATTTTTCACCAACGGGAGTAAATATTACCTTATCATCAATAATCAAAGGTGATTCAGCAATACCCCATAGGTTTAGATTTCCTTCATATTTATCATTAGCATTTACTTCCCAAATAATTTCTCCGGAAATAGCATCAAGACATGCAACATCTCCAATTCCACTCGTAACATACAATCTTTTATTATCGATTGTTGGAGTACAGCGAGCTTCAGGGTAAGCTTCATTCCAAGCGCGACCATAAGGTGTCCTCCATTTAATATTTCCTTGTAAATCTATAGCAATTACTTCGTCCATTCTGTTTCTTGTTCCTGTTAGAAAAATGGTGTTATAAGCAAATGACATTGAGGAATTTCCCATAGAAAGTGAATCAATCGACCAAATAAGCTCAGGTCCTTCTTCGGGCCATGCCTTTAAAAGATTAGATTCATCATATTTTCCATCACGATTATTACCTCTCCATTGGTTAATATCTTTAATAGATAAAATAGTCTTTATACCAGAAGAATCTATTCCGTTACCAGAATCATTTTTTTGGTCACCAGAAGATTTGCACTGATAAAGAAATGGTATGGTAAATAGTAAAAATAAAAAGTATTTCATAATTAAAAATTTATGTTAAACTTTATTTTTCTTCTATTGAATAAACTAATAAACTGTTTGCATACCTTATCAATAATTTACCATTTTTGATTGTAGGATATGCCCAGTGATCTTTCTTTTTTCCCTTAACCTGAAATTTACTTATTAATTCAAATCCTTCATTAGTTGGTTTAACTAAACCAAATTCTCCATTAAATCCATAGCAGTACAACATTCCATCAGCGGCAATGATTGAACCTGGTTCCCAATTACTTTGAGCATGTATTTTTTCTCCCGTTTCCCAGTCAAGACAAACCCAACTATCTTCATAATATCGACAGCCACCATATAATCGACCATCCATTAATACAAAATCACCAAAGGTATCTTCTAACAACGTGTCTTTCCAAACTGTTTGCACTGAACGCCCATCATCTGCAATATGTAATTTATAATTTCCGGATTCAAATCCATCAACAACAAATAAATCTCCATTTTTATAAATCGGAGTATTTCCATGAACTTTCCATTCATATTCAAAATCAAATTTCCATGCAAGATCTCCATTATCGGCATTAAAAGCAGCTGCACAGTTTGCTAAACAGGTTGCTATATACCTCTGATTATTGTGGTTAAACGCAATGGGTGAACAATATGCACTTGTATCACTTAATCCTTTACTAGACCAGATTAATTCTCCTGTTTCCGGATTTAGAGCAATCAATGTATTTTCTTTACCACCTGGTGTACAGTATAGCTTTTCTTCATCAATTAAAAGATTTTCTGTTATAGCATGCATAATATTTACGCCATCAAACTCTTTAAATAGATCTTTTGTCCATATGATTTCCCCATTTTCAGTGCTGAAACAATATAATACACCACGTCCGGTTAATAAATATCCTTTGTCATAATATATAAGGGGTGTAGAGCGTATCCCTGGGAATGATTTTACCCATTCAAGTCCTAATGGTTTTTTCCATAATAAATTTCCTTCAAAGTCGAACGAATAAATATAAGTGGTACTATCTATTGTACCTGAAGCGTATATTCTATCATGAGTGGCAACTGGTGACGAATGTCCTAATCCTAATTCTTTAAACTCCCATAATAATTCTGGTCCATTTTCAGGCCATTCCTTTAATAGATTTTTCTCAGGATAAATTCCATCCCTGTTGGGTCCTTTCCACTGACTAAAATCTGAAGGATCTTTACATTGTATAAAAAATAATGCTATTAGACCTAAGGTAATTATGAATCTTAATTTCTTTATCATAAATATTCTAATAATAATTTTTATTCTGCTGCTATTGAATAAACCAATAAACTATTAGCATAGCGAATATATAATCGTTTATTATGTATAACTGGATGAGCAATATGATCATTCTTCCTTCCTGGAGTTTTGAATGAGCTAATAATTTCAAAGCTGTTCTCTAAAGGTTTAACTAATGAAACTTCTCCAGAATATGAATATGCATATATTAATCCTTCAGCAGAGACAACCGATGCAGGTCCTATAAGTTGTGATGAATCCTTCACAGTGCCTGTTTCCCAATCAACAACTGAGAATACTTTCTTATCCCAGGATCCTCCATAAATATTATTTCCAATTTTAAGTACATCACCGTGTTCAAGATCAAACAAATCACTTCTCCAGACTTCTTCTACCGAATTATCATCATCCGATAATTTCATCATAACACTACCATATCCCCAACCATTCATAGCGAATATATATCCATTATCATAAATTGGAATATTTGCATGTATACCATGCGGATATTTTAAATCATGGCTCCATACCAGATTTCCATTATCAGGATTTAGTGCAATTATTGACTTCTCAGTTATGGTCACCAAAAATCTGTTATTATTATGCGTAATAATTGTTGGAGAAGCGTAAGCACTTATCTCATTTACCCCTTCGCTTTTCCAAATAATATCACCTGTAAAACGATTTAAGGCAAGTATATTATTTGTAATTGTGTCTCCTGGTGTACAATATATTTTTTCACCATCAATTAATAGATTTTCACAAAACCCAAAGTATGGTGGAATTGCATTATATTCTTTTATCCAATCCTTTTCCCATTTAATTTCACCATTCTCAGCATCGAAACAAACCATTAATCCTCGTCCCGAAACCAAATATCCAAATCCTTTATAAATCACTGGAGTGGTCCTGACACCGGGATAATTATTTTTCCAGGTTAAACCAAATTCTTTTCTCCATAATAGCTTACCCTTATGATTTAATGCAAAAATATAGCTAATACTATCTATAGTTCCCGTTATATATACCT
The DNA here is from genome assembly GCA_042584405.1 of Bacteroidota bacterium. GTDB lineage: Bacteria > Bacteroidota > Bacteroidia > Bacteroidales > UBA12077 > UBA12077. The sequence continues at coordinate 6,311 of JBHOSR010000023.1, read as the reverse complement.
TATCGGAAGTTACAGCAGGAGAGGTGTATCCAATTCCAAGATCTTTAAATTTCCAAAGAAGTTCTGGACCATTCTTTGGCCATTCAGTTAACAGACCTGTTTCAGGATAAAAACCTGATCGATCAGGTCCACGCCAATTAGATATTTCATTATTCGTTTTATCGCATTGACATAACAATAAGATGCTAAATAGTAACGCGGTAATTTTTAATTTCATAATCTGATATTTTAAATGTTTTATTTCTTGATGTTATATACCATTAATGAATTCCCATGACGCACATATAACTTTTTATTATGAATTACTAAATGCGCCCAATGCTGTTTATCTCCATACGGCACAGAGATTTTTCCTAAAACTTTAAATTCATTTTCTTGGGGATCGACCAATGCAATTTCTCCGCTTTCGCTGTAACAATAAAGTTTGCCATCAGCATAAATTATATTACCACTTTTAAATAGTTTTGCCGAATAAAGGGTTTGCCCAGTATTCCAGTCTATACAGTGCCATTCATTACCTCTGTCAACAGCTCCATATAAGCGTTCATTTATCAAAACAAATCCTCCACTTTTATGATTAATATCCGCATTCCGCCATAATTCCGTAACGCTATTTCCGTCTTCAGTGAGTTTTAGCATAACACCTCCTTTTCCATAACCGCTTACTATATAGAGTTGTCCTTTAAAATATATTGGAGTATTAGCATGCACTGAATACTGATTAGTTTGTGGATGCTTCCAAAGTAAATCACCATTTTCAACATCTAAGCCCAAGATTGAATTTGCTGTTTGTGTAACTAATATGTATCGGTTATTATGTTTGATTACTTTAGGTGAACAATATGCACTTGTTTCAGAGTTACCTTTACTACTCCATATTAATTCTCCTGAATCTTTATTAAGAGCAATAACATTATTTTCACTTCCACCTACGGTACAAAATAGCTTATCTTGATGTATTACAAGATTTTCTGTAACTCCCCATTGAATATTTCTACCTCCGTATTGCTTCATTAAATCTATTTTCCACAGTATTTTACCGGTATTTTTATCCATACAATGAATAACACCATAAGCACTCATGAGATAAAGTTTATTGCCATTAATTAATGGAGTTGTTCTAACTCCATCCCAGCTTTCTATCCATTCTTTACCATATTCAGTTTTCCATAACAACTCTCCTTTATGATTTATTGCTACAACAAAACCATTTCCATTGATCGTTCCGCAAGTGAAAATTTTATCAGATGTAACTGCTGCTGAAGAATGTCCTACACCGAGTTCATCAAAATGCCAAAGTAATTCAGGACCGTTTTCAGACCATTCCTGGAGCAATCCTGTTTCATTATATACTCCATCACGATTTTCTCCACGCCACTGAACAATATCCTGTGAGAATGTAAAATTCCAAATAAAAATAATGCTTAGTAATACAAAGAAGTTTTTCATAGTTGCAAGTTTTATTTAATACTATCAATATTAAAATCTTCAAGATACAGAATTTTGAATATTAAAATCGGTATTTCAACAGCTTTTTTGATATTATAGAATTATTCAAAATAATTCTAAATATTAAGATTCGGTTTAGGTTACAAGGTTTAAAAATAAGAATTTAAACAAAGAAGATTAAACAAAATAGACCTATGACATTTGAAGGTGGATAAATGAACTTAAAAGATAGCTAAACGGCAGTGAAGGAGTTTTATTTTAAGAAAATTACTTTTTGAAATTTACCAGTGCAAACCATTTGTTTTCATCTGTAAAAATTTCTTTAATTTTTAAGTTTGTGATTTGCTCTAGTTCTTTGATTCTATCAAGTGAGAATTTGTAAGAATTTTCGGTATGAATATATTCCCCTTTTTTTATTTGAATAGTAGAAGTCGAATATAGAGATATAATTGAAAGATTTTCTTTAGCTTTAAGATGCATCTCTATTCTTGATTTGGTCTTATTGAAGAATGCATGGTGTTCAAAATCATCGGGATTGATCTGTGTAGCAATTATTTCATTAACAACATTTAAAATGTTCTTGTTAAAATCGGCAGTTACATTTTTCTTATCATTGTATGCATCATACAGAATCTGAATAGGTTTTACTAGATCTAATCCTAATAGGAATGTATCACCTGAATTCATATTGGAACTTACATTTTTTAAAAAATTAAAAGCTATTTGTTCATCAAAATTTCCCAGCGTACTTCCTAGAAAACAAAACATTCTTTTACTTTCGGAAGGAATAAAATCAATTTGATTGATAAAATCTGCAACCAAACCATTAATGGTTAAATCAGGAAATCGTTTAAATAATTGTTCAGATGATTCTTGAATAGCGGATTGACTTACATCAACAGGAATATAATTGATACTTTCTAAATTCTCACGATTTATCGCTTCTAATAATATATTTATTTTGGAACAATCACCACTTCCCAACTCAACAATATCAGTGTATTTAAGGTCATTCATTAATTCATGAGCAATTTTTTTTAGAATACTTTTTTCAGTTCGGGTTGGATAATATTCAGGTAAACGAGTTATTTCCTCAAACAATTTAGAACCCTTTTCGTCATAAAAGAACTTACTTGAAATGTGTTTAGGATTTGATGATAAACCTTCTATAATTTCTTTACGAATATTATCAATTCCCAAATCTTTTAAATGATTTGTAATGGTTATTTGTTCAACTTCAATTACTTCTGTTCCAAGATAGGCCATAATAGGGCTTTGTTTTATTAAACAATAAAATTGATCTTTTGTTAAGATTAAATATTAATTTGTGCAACAGTTTCAGGTATTCCTTTTTCGAATGGATTATTTGAATCGTTGCTCCATTCGAACCATCCACCGTCAAAGACAGAAACTCTTGGCCAACCTATTAGCCAAGCATTATAAAATGCCTCGCTTCCACGCCAGCCGGTACCACAGTAAAATGCATTATGTTTATCAGGGATTATTCCTACTTCTTTCCAAATTTCTTCAATTTCATGGAACTCTCTTGTTGTGTGATCTAAATTTCTGTAGTTTTCCATGTGGTAAGCATCCGATCCGCAATTTCCAAAAACAGCACCCGGTATTCGTCCTGTTTTTTTGATGTAATTGTAACCACTTACTTCGCCAATATATTCTGGCCAACTACGAACACAAACCAAATTGGCACTATCTGACTTGATCATCTCTTTAGCTTCAGGAACATCAACAATTAACTTTGGGTTAGCAGGAATAATTGTTCCAAAATCATTAACAGGTATTTTGGGTTCATCAATAGTACTAATTTCGTAACCTGCATCTTTCCACGATTGAAATCCTCCATTCAGTACACGAACATCTTTTACACCTGCATACATCATAATCATTGTGTTTCGAATGGCTCCAATATGTCCAGCAGCACTTCCAGGGAATTCATCATCATTTTCAGGCGACATGTATTTACCATACATTATAACTGTTGTATCAGATGTTATTCCATGTTCTTCAAGAGCTTTTTTAAGTTCTTCCGAACTACGACGATTCCAGGTTTCAGGAGCTTCAAGGGCTAAAGTATCCATATCGATTGCACCTGGAATATGGCCAGTTAAATAAGCATTGCGATTTTGATAATGTGCATGACAGATTACCAACTTGTCATTATTATATTCTGAAGGATTCTTACCGTCTATTAAATTTTTTACCCACTCAGCAGAGACCAATTGCTTATATCGCGCTAATCGATCCATTGGATATTTTTCATTCGCACTCCATTCAACAACAAAGTGATTGTAAATTTTAATATCATCATAGCCAGCTTTTAGAAACGTAGTTGCAACTTTCTCAGCATCTTCTTTATTGTATGAATATATAATTAATGAATTCTCAGGTACAATGTGTTTAGATCTCACAATTTCGATCCAATCAATGTAGTTACTCCATTTTATAGGTAAAGATTTTGCTCCCTTGATATGTCCACCACGTTTTTCATTTTTATTTCTCCATCCATTATATGCATTCACCGAACGGACATCAATGATTTTAACATTTCTTTCATCGAATAAAGAGAATAATTCATGAGTTGTAATTTCATTAAATAACATATTCATATGTTTTGATTTTTTACATTTTCATTGAATTTCTATGAAGTTACGATTTAATTATGTTAACTCAATTAATACATTTTTAAATCTAATTATGTTCACTAAATACCTGGGCAACTGATTTATGTTTTCTTCCAGTAACCTTTTCAAAATCTGATTCTATATAGAATTCATTATTCTTGATTTTTTTATAAATTCCAGCTATTACACTACCTAAAAATTCACCATTAACTTTTTGCTGAAATTCCAGATATTCTTCAGGTGTTAATGATTCGTATACTAAGCTGGTTTTAAAGTATTTATTAAAATAACCAACCAGTTCTGTTTGTGAAATAGCCTCACCAACCAAATTGTATACTTTGCCATTAAATGAATCATTCTTTAAAAGATTGACATATGCAACAGCCAATTCATCCCTAGTGGTATATGAACATTTGCCATCGGCTGCACAATTGGCAATTTTTCCATCTTTAATATAATTGTCGATGTACTCAATATCGGGTTCAATGTATAAACCATTTCGTCCAATAACGTATTCTAAACTGTTATTCTTTATATCTTCTTCAGTTTGACGATTTGAGTTTACAATAGCATCAAATGTTGAACTGCCTTCTTTGCCAATGATACTTGTATAAACGATTTTTCTTACACCACATTCTTTTGCTGCATTAATTACATTTCGATGTTGACCAATTCTGTCTTTTGGGTTACCCATTCCAGAGATTAACACAACCGCATCAATTCCTTGAAATGCCTCTAAAAATCCATCCTTAGAATTATAATCTGCTTTGAAAATTTTAATTCCAAGAGATTTAACTTTTTCTGGAGTTCGTGCAGTGCCCACAACATTGTCTTTTCCAAATTCTATAATTGCGTTTTTTGTTATGGCAGCACCTAATTGTCCGCTTACCGCGGTAATTGCTATTTTCATGATTATAATTTTTTAATGATTTACTTTAATTACAATTTTTCCGATGGCTCTGTTTTGCTCCATTGTTTTGTGAGCTTCGACTAAATCGTTAAAATCGAAAACTTTATAGATGTTAGGATTATAAATCCCGCATTCTACTTTCTGAATAATTTCTTTTAAAATAGGAGTGTAAATTTTAGTCTCTACTTTCTCAGTTGAATGAAACGAATATTTAATTCCGTTTATAAGTTCAGGCAATTTAAAATCCCATTCATTGCCAAGAAGTCCCGTGTTACAAACAATGCCTTTTTCTTTTGCACACTGAAACGAATCTTCAAGTGATTTTCTACTCCCAACTAGTTCTAAAATACTATCAGCTCCATTAGGAAATATTTCTTTTACTTTTTTGGCAATTACTCCATAATCAATTACAACATGATTAGCACCTGCTTTTAAAAGCATTTCCTTTCTTTGCTCTTTTCTTGTTGTTGCAATGATTTTTGCACCCAAATCTTTTAAAATGGATATGGCCGCCATACCAACTGACGATGTTCCTCCACGAACCAATACTTGATCGCCAAACTTAACATTCATATCTTCCATAATAGAGCCATATGCAGTGAAGTATGTTTCAGGCAATGCACCAAAAGTTTCCCAGTCTAAGTTGGTATCAACTGGCATTACCTGCGATCTTGGAATTAAAGTATATTCAGCATACGAACCATCATATTTTCTTCCCATATGTCCCATAGCACAGGCTACTTTTTGTCCTGATTTTAAATCTGAATCAGTAGCTTCAACTACTTCACCAACACATTCAATTCCCAATATGCGAGGAAATGGAACTGCATCACCCGAATGACCTAGACGCGTATATAATTCAGATCGATTAAGCCCAAAAGCTTTTACTTTTATTAATACCCAATCTTTTAAGGATTTTGGAATATCAATTTCTTTTAGTTCTAAAACTTCGGCTTTACCAGGATTTGAAACTATGTATGCTTTCATCTTTACTTTTTTTGACAAAGTAAAAGCATAATCAAGTGGTAATCTAGGTCAATTTGATCTTAAAATTGTCATTTTGAAAACTCAACCCTAAATTGATGTGGTGTGACAGAAGTTTGTTGCTTAAAAAATCTGTTAAAGTTTGCTGGCTCTGAAAAGTTTAGTTGGTAAGCGATTTCGGACACAGAAAGGTCTGAATATAGTAGTTCTTTTTTTGCTTCAGTCAGGATTCTCGCTTTTATCAAATCGGAAGCTGATTGTCCAAAGGATTTAAGTTTTTGGTTCAAATAAGTTTTACTTATTCCAAGCATTTGGGTATAATCATTTAC
>JBHOSR010000022.1:0-30947 GCA_042584405.1 Bacteroidota bacterium | reverse complement strand
ATTATTTATAAAAATTTCTAAATAACAAAGCTTTTTATAACTTTAAGAATCCTTTTTAGCAAATAATTAACCAATTTATTCACATAAATAACTCAGTAATTTAATTATCGAATTAATATAATGAATTTATGATGGACAAAAATCTGAGTTTTGATCAATCAGAATTTTTAGACCTATTACCCGAAATAGTATTTGAAATTGACGCAGATTTAAATGTCAGATTTCTTAATCAAGCTTGTGAGAGGATTCTAGGATATAGTAAGAGTGAAATGTTAAACCATAAACTTTCATTACAAAATTTCGTAGCACCTCATGATTTAGAGCGTGTAAAATCTAACCTTAAAAAGAATTTTACTGGAAATCATGTGTCAGGTAATTGTTATCAGGTATTCACTAAAACAAAAGAAGAACTTACACTAGAAATATATAATAATCATATTAAGAAAAACGGTAATGTTATTGGATTACGTTGCATTGCTATTGATATTACTGAAAAGGAAAAAAACCATAACGTATTAAGTACACAAGAAAAACATTTTCGTCAAATATTTCAAAATTATCCCGTACCATATCAATCACTGAACAGTGAGGGAATTATAATTGATGTTAATCCAGAATGGATTGACTTGATGGGTTACTCTCGAAGTGAAATAATTGGTAAAAAATTTACAACGCTATTATCTGATGAGAATAAAAATAGGTTTAATAAAGCTTTTGAAATTTTTAAAAAAAAGGGAATAGTCAACAATATCCAGTTTGACCTGATTAAAAAAGATGGAAACACAATTAATATAAACTATCACGGGAGAATTGAACATTTTAATAACAAATATATTAGATCTCATTGCGTATTTAGCGATATTACCTTACAACGAAAAGCAGAAGAAACACTTATAAGATCAGAACAACGACTTCGTGAACTTAATGCTACAAAAGACAAGTTTTTTTCAATTATTGCTCATGATTTAAAAAATCCATTTAACGATTTAATGGGTTTTACTCAATTATTAGCTCTAAATATAGATAAATATGATAAATCTAAAATTGAACAGTTTACACAAATCATTCACCAAAGTTCAAAATTAGCATATAATTTACTTGAGAATTTATTAGATTGGTCGAGATCACAAACAGGAATCTTAAAATTTAAACCAGAAAAGATTTGTATTAATAACTTAGTTAAAGAAAATATTGATCTATTGATTTCTACTGCACAAAATAAGAATATTAAAATATATTCAGAATTCGATAATGATCTTTTCGCGTTTGCCGATAAGAATATGGTTAGAACTATAATTCGTAATCTAATTTCTAATGCTATAAAGTATACCAACCAGGGTGGTTATGTTAAAATTAATAGTTATTGTAACAATAAGTGCTGTGAACTAAGTGTTTCAGATAATGGAATAGGAATAAGTGAAAAGAATATTTCTAAGATTTTCAAAATTGATGAGAGTTTTAGCACATCAGGTACTGAAAAAGAAAAAGGAACTGGGTTAGGTCTTATACTGTGCAAAGAATTTGTAGAAAAGAATAGAGGTAAACTAAAAGTAGAAAGTAAACCCGATAAAGGAAGCACTTTTTCATTTACACTTCCCTTACCTGAACCCGAATATTAATCTTTAAAACAATAGTCTTAAGGTTAACATTGGCGATAAACCTGCCTGATAAATAATTACCTCTTCCTGCGTTTGTACATTATATCTTTTAAACAAAGGGTTTTGCTTATTTGTTACATTAGTAATATCTAATGCAACTTCAATTGAAACTGTATTCCAATTATGTTTATAAGAACCTCTGATATCTAATCTAAAAAAGTCGTCTAGTTGTTTTGAATAAGCTTGATCATTCATATACACGGTAGTTTGATCTATACTTGACTGTACAATATCGACAGGTGTGTACCTTCTACCTCCAGCTAAAACAACTTTACCATTTAACGAGAATATATTGCGATATTCTTTTTTCCCAACATTCCATTCTTTACCTGCTAATACATTCATCGTATAATTGCCATTAAATGATGTATTCCTAGACACACCATCACTTCCTTCATATTTAGAATCATATAAGGATGATGTAAATAAATAGTAAAATCCTTTATTTAAAAATCTTTCTAACGTTAACTCTACTCCGTAATTATAACCCGTACCATCATTCTTTAAATATTCGGGTATTTCTCCACTAAAAGTTCCATTATTTAACATTGAAAGCGATGAAGCAGTATCCGCTTGTACAGGAACATTAAAAATACTCTGGTAATAAGCTTCAACTTTTAATCTACTATTTGCACTATAATTCCAATCATATCCAATTACAAAATGATGTGCTTTTGTATAATCCAAATCTGTATTAGGTGTTATAAACGTGCCATCGTTTTGCTCAACCTTTTCATAATATGACAATATATATGGTATTTGACTGTGTAATCCATAAGCAAAACTTAAAGACTTGTTTTCATTAAACAACCATTTTAAACCTGCTCTTGGTTCATAAGATGATTTATTGTTTAAAGCCAAATATTCGTAATTAAGTCCTAAATTAAATATTAATGCGTTACTCAGTTTGTATTGCCAGTGAATGTATGGTTGGTATAAGTATGTATATCCTTCATGTTCGCGTATTATATCAAAATCATCCTTGCTTCCTTCGTAAATACTATCAATAAGATTTAAATTTATTCGTTTCGCACTAATTCCTGTTTGAATACTGCTTTTTGAGCTAAACTTCTTATTTAATAAAAATGAAGCAAAATAATTAGTTTCAATAAAATTCTGACGATAATATGGAATTGGAGTTCTGTCAATTGTACTTAATGAATCGCTACCATTAATGCTTTTCGTGTATGTGTAAGCCAAACTAAATTTGGTATAAGTACTTTCATTAAGAATATATGTGTGATTTACACCAATTATACCTGTTCTGGTGCCACTTACCATATCAGACTCCCAATCAGAACTTTCATAATAACTATCCTCAATGTCAGTGGAATCCCTTTCACTATTTAAAAATTCAATATCGCTTAAACCTCCTAATCCAAATACACTAATTCTTCCATATTTCTTGGTAGGGAAATTTAATTTAAATGTTAAATCTTGATACTCAGGAACACTAACTCCAGTTCCTAAATCAACAATCTTCATCATTAAAGCCATCATTGAATAACGGTAATTTATTAAATATGAAGATTTATTAACTTTTGAAATAGGCCCTTCAGCTCCTAGCTCAAACCCATTCAATCCCATTTGAAATATGTATTCATGCTTATCATAATTACCATTACGCATTTTTAAGTCGAATACACCGGAAAGAGCATTTCCGTATTCGGCAGGAAAGGCACCGGTAATAAAATCTGAATTCGATAATACATTATTATTTAACATACTAATTGGACCTCCAGTAGCTCCAAATTGACCCCAATGATTTGGATTTGGTATATCAACTCCTTCTAGGCGCCACAACAAGCCATTAGGAGAATTTCCACGAATTACTATATCGTTTGTTGAAGCATCAGTTCCTTGAACTCCTGCATAATTTGCAGCCATTCTGGAAACATCACCTAACGAACCAGCATATTTATCACTTTCTTCAACTGAGAACGTTCGTGCACTTATGGTTGTTAAGTTATTTACAGGTTTTGTTTTATCACTTTTATAAATAAAAACAATTTCTTCTCCTTGAATAACTTGTTCTTCTAGAGTAATTTCTAAAACCATCTCCTTACCGCTTGAAAGATTTAAATTATTTAATTCTTTCGGCACATATCCAAGATAAGAAACCTGCAAACTCACTCTTCCAACTGGAACATTTTCTATCCTAAAATATCCGTCTTCGTCAGAAACAGCTCCAATTAATGGATTACTATTAAGGACTATAACATTAGCTCCCGGCAAAGGCATTTTATTTTCAATATCCGTTACACGCCCTTTTATAGTTTGGGTTATCGATTCAGATTTTGCATAATTAGATATTAAAAAGATTAACAGCAGCAACAAGGTAAATTTTGTTCTCATAATCCTTTTGTATTTTAATCGAATCAAATATTAATTCAATATATAATTCTAAGTTAATAATCAATTCGTATTTATTTGTTAAATTTCATTTTTCTTTACTAAAATTGTGCCTAACTATATTTTAAAAATATATTTTTTTGATTTTTGGCTCTATTTTTGTTTTGTTGCTAATCAACTAACAACAGTTTAAATACAATGAAGATTTTTATACCTAAACAAAGGCTTTACTCATATCAATTATTACTTATAACTATACTTCTGTCCTCATGTGCAAATTTAAAGGTTATCGAAAAGAGTGCTCCTCAAAAGCCATCATGGATATATGGTATTGAAAAAGATTATTTAATTGGCGAAGGTTCCGGTAACGATTATAATGAAGCAAAATATGATGCATTACAGATGGTTAAAGAGAAAATTGTATCTTCTGTTGCACAAAACATTTCTTTCGAGCAAAATATAGAAGTTAATGAAACCCGCTATAAACGTGCCATTGAATTTCTTGAAGAATATACATCTAAAACTACAAGCAAAGCAGGAAACAGAGCCTACCTGCAAGGCATCTCACTAAGTAAAGCCACCGATTACTACTGGGAAAAGCAGCGAGAAAATCGGGTTGAAAGAGTTTTTTATTATATTAAATATCCATTTACTGAATTAGATATTCAAGACTTAATAATAGAATGGGAAGAACAAGAAGTTCTGTTAACACAGCGCCTAGACACATTACAATTTCATCGTAATGGACATAACACTGTTGAATCTATTATTGCTGAAATTGAGGAATTACAATATCTATCAGACTTTTTTGTTGATCAAAGGAAAGCTGTTGCTGAAATATCTATAAAGAATTTGGAAAATAAATTAAATGCTATTCAAATTATTCCAGAAACTGATTCATTGGGTTTTTATAAATATCAGTTACAATTAGGTGAAGACCCAATAAAAACAATGCAAAAACCCTCTGTAGAATCAAACTGTGCAGATATTAATGAAATTGATATAAAAGATCAATTCGGAAGTATTAAATATGGTTTTGATAAATGTAAAGTTGAGGAAAATAATTTTCTTGAAATCATGTATTTTTTTGAAGAATGGAAGCTAAATCATATTACTCCTTTCGATGTTAGTAACAAAATGATATTAATTGAAAATAATACTGATATCAGTTTCACTTCAGTACACAGTAGCTTTTTCAAAAAAGATCATACCATAAAATGTCATTTAACTATAAATTCAAAATCTCCGGTTCCTTTTAATATAGATAAAGTTGAGTTTGTACCTCAACTTTGTAAAAGAAATTGTAACAGATATTATAATTTTAAAAACTACCCGATTATTATTGCAGAAAATGTTAATCAAAGTTTTTCAGGTAAAGGAAACCATAGCTTCGAGGTTATTGTAAAAGTTCCTAAATCAAAAAGCAAACAGTGGGCCTCAAAGAATGGGATATCAACAAAAATTTCAGGAAAGATTTACTATAGTTCCAAAATAACTGGTGAAAAAAAAATTTGTAAGTTTTCCGATGTAAAATACTATACTAACTGGTAAAACGAAGTTTTTTTTAAAAAAATAGTTAACAAAATCTTTAACGTAAGATTATGCATTTGTTTTATATTTTACTTAAATTGTACCTTAGGAACTATAAAACTCTCATTTAACACTCTAAGTGTATTTTAATAAATCTTATAATGATTGTACATAGAATAAAAATATGTTTTAGTCTTATTATAATCATTCTGTTAAATTATTCATTAGTTCTAGCTCAGGATAAAGATTCTCTACATTTAGAAGAATTATTTGAGATGTCTTTAAATGAAATAATGAATATTTCAGTAATAACCACTTCCCGAACACAAAATAAAGAATTAGCGAAAGCATCTGCAACTGTTATTGTGATTACGTCAAAACAAATTGATGAACGTTGTTATCAATCATTGTTAGATGTATTATATGACCTTCCTGATATTAAAATTGATTATGGTGTTGATCCTCGTTGGATGAATGATGTTACAATAAGAGGAATTAGAGGGATGGATAAATTTATTATTTTATTGGATGGTGTCAGAATTTCTTCACCAACAAATGAAGTAATTGCAATTATGGAAAATTATCCAGTACATTTTGCACAGCAGATTGAAGTAGTTTATGGTCCCGCATCAGCACTTTATGGAGCAGATGCATTTTCGGGAGTTATTAATATTATTTCAAAGAAACCACAAGAAGATGCAGTATCTGAGACCACAATTTCAGGAGGAATGTATAATACTTTAACAGCAAATGCTTACACTCATAAAAAGTTTAATAATTCAGTTAGTTTAACTCTTGCAGCACAATATTTTTATGATCAACAACCTGATTTATCGAAATATTACAAAGAAGAATACGTGGGTATGGATCAAGAATTAAGCAGTGGTACTTTCAATACTATTAATGGTCCAATAACTCCGGAAACAAAAGTCGATCCAAATAAAAGTAGTTTACTTAAGGCATATGGGTTATATGCAGGATTGCGAGTAAAAGATTTTAAATTTACTTATTTCGGAAATATGGCACAGCATCCTACTACTATAGCAAACTCTCCTCATAATTCTGTTTATAATGAATCTGCAAAGTTTGTATATTATATTAATATGGGTAATATTTCCTATATAAAAGAATTTGGAAAATTAACTAGTACAACAACGGCCACATACAGTAGATATAATCTAGATCCTCAGTCCAATTTCAGGAATGTTTGGACTGAGATGGAACCTGGTTATGTATTTGCTTATGGATGGAAAGCAAAAGCAGAACAATTATTAACTTGGAAATTAAAAGATGAATTAATTCTTACTGGTGGTGCTACGTATGAAAGTTATGAAGCAATGCCAAGAAGCAATGATTTTCACTATCCTGTTAATCTAAATAATACCCAAGGTGTTATAGTAAATACAATTACAATAAATAATCCCGAAGGAATTGATGCTAATTTAGATGAGGTACTTTCTAATTATAGCAATATTGGTGGTTTACTTCAAATTCAGTATGATCCTTTTAAAAAATTACTTATTACTTTAGGCGCAAGAATTGATAATGATAGTAGATATGGCAATACTTTAAACCCTAGAATTAGTATCATTTACCAGCCATCTAGCAAAACAACTGTGAAAGGATTTTTTGGATCAGCATTTTTAGCACCATCGCCTCAGTATATGTATGACCGTTATGGGACTTTTGTTACTAATGATGAGGGACTTAATTATTATTCTTATTTTTTTCAAATGCCCAATCCTGATTTAAAACCTCAAAAGACTAAAACGGCTGAATTAAGTATAAAAAGTTTTCTTACTGATGAATTAAGTTTAACATTAACAAGCTTTTATTCCAATATTACTGGATTAATTAGTCCTGTATCTAATACCGATAAAGTTAATGAACTGTATCCTGATCTCACCTACAATGGGTATCAAATACTTCGTTTTCCAGATCATTATTATGTATTAAATGGAGATACTTTATATGGAGACGGAATTCAGATTAATGATAATATGGGAGTATCTAAGGTATATGGGGGAACAGCTCAACTAAACTATTTTACTCGATTTAGTAGTAAGACAAGAGTTAATCTATACGCTGCATATAGTTATATTGATGGCTATATTGATATTGATGAAGATGGCCCAATTAAGAAACGTAATTTGCCATCGGTATCTCCTCACACTTTTAAATTAGGATGTACATTTAATTATAAAGATTTCAGTATTTCGCCTCGAATCATATTTGTTGGTGAACAAAGAGTTTTTAATACTTTAGCAATTCAAGAAAATGATGAAACAAAATATCAAACCATAAATGGATATCAGTTAGTAAACTTAACAGCAACTTATAATTTAAAATCTGGACTTAAATTCTTTTTAATAGTAAAAAATCTTCTCAACCAAAAATATAGAAATGTCAATATTGGTGCTGCACCAGAGACATATGCAGGAGGTTCTGCATCTGCAGAATTTGTTAATGGAGCTCCTCAAAATCCTATAAGAATTACAGGTGGATTTCAGTTACGATTTTAAGAAACAAAAAAGGCTGTCTATTACTTATTAGACAGCCATTTTTTATAATTTCACTTTATTTAGTGCTAACGCATTTAACATCCAATTTGGTAAAGATTTTTGCGGATCTCTTTTTTTCATATTCAAATACCAACCAAACTTTTTCATAATTGGGACCTTGTGTGTTTCAACAAATTCAATTAATGTTCCATCAGGATCTTCTATATATGAAAAATGGCCTGCAGCTTCTCCCATATCAAAGCTGTTATCCTGGTTATGTTTTACTGAACTGTCAACAGTAAATGGAAATCCTTTTGATTCGCAGTCTTGCTTTAAGGCTTCCATTCCACTAATATCATAACACAAATGAATATATCCTAAATCACCCCAAAATCTGTTTTTAAAGATCTTTTTAGGTTCTCGATCAATCACCTGGATTAATTCAATTTTGCTATCACCAAGTAATTTACTGAAAGCTCCCACTCTTTTATTGCTCGACTTTAAAAGAACTCTTCTAAACTTATTATCACCTCCGGGGAGCGCTACAAAATCATTAAATACCTCTTCTTTATCATAAACTACTTGATCGTAATCGAGAATATCACTATATACTTTTCGTGCATTTTCAATATTTGTTACACCAATAAAAGCACCTGCCACAGCGCCTGTTAGCTTATTTGTTTTTTTAAACCAATCGGTTTCTTCTACAACCTGAAAAATATTTCCATATGGATCTTTTATAAAAAAGTGATCATCGTATAAATCTCCTAAAACATTAAGTTGCTTTGATTTAAATTCGTTGTATGCTCTTTTTACATTTGGAGTTTTAATTTTAGCAATATTAATTCCTAAATCGCCTAGCCTTACTTCAAAATCAGGGCCAACAGGTGTTCGGCTTGTATATTGCCAAATTTCAAATCCACCACCACCAGATATATTCATAGCCAACGCAGCATGACGCTGATGAGGTTTTCCTCCTGTATAAGGCAACATTAATTCTGCAACTGTATCATCTTCGAAAATACTGATATCCATTCCGAAATTATCCTTATACCATTTCCAAGCTTCATATACATTTGGAACACCAATTCCTATTTGCTGTATTCCGCTAATTAATTTATTCATTTTTAAAAATTATGTTGGTTTGATTTTGCGGGCTAATTTATAAAATAATTTAGGAAAAAATTTATGGATATATACCATTAATAATTCACTTGCTCCTATTAATACTTCCTTCTTGTCTTTGCGTATAGCATTAACATACTGTTTTGCACACTTTTCTACTGAAATTCCAGAATTCAGACCTTCATCCATTTTCCCATGAGCGGTTCCATCCTTAGTTAGTGCATGTAACGAAATATCTGTTTTTATTCTACCTGGGAATGCAATTAAAACTTTAATATTATAATCATAAACTTCGGATCGTAAAGTTTCAAAAAATCCATGTAGTGCATGTTTTGCTGCTGAATATGCTGATCTTAAAGGAAATCCAAATTTTCCTGAAATGCTACTTGTAGCTGCAATATATCCTCCACCATTTTTTATCATATATGGTAAAACTGTTTTGGTAAGAGCAATTGTTCCAAAATAGTCTATTTCCATTATTTTTCTATCTACTTCTATTGGGGTTTCAATAACTAGTGATCTCTGACTTATACCAGCATTATTTACCAATATATCAATTTTACCTAATTTCGAAATAAGACCATCAGTAATTGATAGCATTTTTTCTATTTCAGTAATATCTAAAAATTGTATAAAACAATCTGCACCAAGCGAATTGCAATTAGCTTTTACTGCTTCCAATTCAGCTTGTTGATTTGAAGATATCACTAGGTTTGCTCCTTGTTTAGCAAACTCATAAGTTAAGGCCTCTCCTATTCCAGAAGAGGCCCCAGTTATCCAAACGACCTTATTTTTAAAATACATTTATCTAATTAATTTAACGCTCTACCATTACAAAATTAAAAGGAACCGATATCATATCAGAGAAATCTTCACCAACTTCTTTCATGTCTTCATCACCATCAGAAAAGTACCAATATACTTTTAAGTTTAATCCTATTTCAGAATAATCTCTAATTACAACCAGGATATCTGAAATAAATTTTGCTGATGATGAATTAAAATAGTCAAGTTTAAAATTAAACCTGAATGCCTTTTGATTAAACTCCTCAACTCTTTTCTTATCAATAATTTTTTCAAAATGTTTTCTGACTTTATAGATAATTGGAAAGTAAAAATCTCGAACATTCTCCGGACGTGAATTTCCTTGTATTTCAAATATGAAATTATTTGTATCAAATAAAACACTTGGTGATTTTTCTGTAGCAGGAATATTAAGTCCTTTCATTTGGTTTCTTTTATTTTTTTAAATTTAATTGCATTGCAAAATAAGAAAACTTATCACTCATTTTCTCAAAATCATACCTGATTTTTTGCTTTGTTGTTTTTGCCATAACGATTAACCCAAGCCCGGCTCCTCCCTTTTCTGAAATCTCTGCATTGGCCAAAGATTCCTTGTAAAGATCGTTAATTTCTTCAAATTTAAGATTGTTTAATTTTTCGAGTTTTTTAATGATACGATCAATATTTTCATTTAAAACTATATTTCCAGTGTGGATAAGATAATCTTCTGCAATCCTTTCAACTATAAACCTAGGTGGGTAATTTATAATTAACTCATGTTCTTCCTCGTTTAAATCAGAATGTTTAAGAATATTATCGAGACATTCAACTGATAAAGAATATACACGCTTTCTCATTAATTTATCAGTTTGTCTATGAAATAAATAATTCTTTAAATGATGTAGAATGTCATCTATATTATCTAAACTCACGAATCCTTTATGATTGACAACTACATCGTAACTTTTCATAAACTATAAAAATAATAGCTGAGCTTTGTATAAAAGGCTAATTAATTACTAACCAAAAGATAAAGTTAATGTTATTAATTAAAAAACAAAAAAATAGATTAGAAAATATTATATTTAGATGAACGTAAACATATTAGACAATTTGAGATAATTAAATTATTTTTATTGCAGTGTTAACATTAATTTAACATTGATTTAATTAAAATTTAATCTAAACATACTTTTGCATAAAATCGCTATAGCTACTTTTGTAACAAATTAAAAACTGATTAAAAAATGGAAGATTTTTACATTATTCTAGTTGTAATTTTATTTGCATTAGCTATTTCTGATTTAATTGTTGGAGTAAGTAACGATGCTGTAAACTTTTTAAATTCAGCTATTGGATCTAAAGTTGCTCCTCGCTATGTAATCATGATTATTGCAAGTTTAGGTATTTTGGTTGGAACAACATTTTCAAGTGGAATGATGGAAGTTGCACGAAAAGGAATATTTCATCCTGACCAATTTTACTTTTCTGAAATAATGGTCATATTCCTGGCAGTAATGCTAACGGATGTAGTCTTATTAGATGTTTTTAATACCTTAGGTTTACCGACATCAACTACCGTATCTATTGTATTTGAACTTTTAGGATCTGCCGTTGCAGTTGCTTTGATTAAAATTAAGCATCTTGGTCAATCAGTTGGTGATTTAAATGGATATATAAATTCTGGGAAGGCTCTTGCAATTATTTCAGGTATACTTCTGTCAGTCGTAGTTGCATTTACGGTGGGTTCTATTGTCATGTATTTGACACGTTTAGTTTTTTCTTTTAACTATAAAAAAACATTTAAATATTTTGGTGCTATTTGGGGAGGAATTGCTATAACGGCTATAACATATTTTATTTTAATAAAAGGTGCTAAAGGTTCTTCCTTTTTAACTAGTGAAACTACTGACTGGATTAAAGGTAATTCTAATTTAATAATTTTATATAGTTTTATTGGTTGGACAATATTACTTCAACTATTATACTGGATCGTACGATTAGATATTCTTAAAATGATAGTACTTGTTGGTACTTTTGCCTTAGCTATGGCCTTTGCAGGTAACGACCTCGTGAACTTTATTGGTGTTCCTTTAGCAGGTTTAAAATCATTCCAGGCATTTATTGCAGATCCAGGAACCGATCCTGATGGATTTTTAATGGTTGCATTAACTGGCAAAGCAAAAGCAAATACTTATTTATTGCTTATAGCTGGCGTGGTTATGGTTGTTACTTTATGGTTATCTAAAAAAGCCAGAAAAGTAACTGAAACTGAATTAAATCTTAGTAGACAAGAAGCAGGAAGTGAAAGATTTGGTTCGAGTTTACTATCACGGACTATAGTAAGAACAGCAATGGACATTAGTTCTGCAGTTGGCAAAATAACTCCAAAAGTATTGCAAAAGGGCCTGGGAAAAAGATTTGACTCCAGCGAATATGAAAAAAGTATAAAAAAAATAAAAGATGCACCTTCCTTTGATATGGTAAGAGCATCCGTTAACCTAACGGTTGCAAGTATTTTAATTTCTTTGGCAACTTCAATGAAACTTCCATTATCAACAACATATGTTACTTTTATGGTTGCTATGGGTACTTCATTGGCAGACAAAGCTTGGGGAAGAGAAAGTGCCGTATACAGAATCACAGGTGTAATAACAGTTATTGGCGGTTGGTTTATGACCGCATTAACTGCATTTACAGTTGCATTCGTAATTGCTTTAATAATTAGTTGGGGTGGAGCTATTGCTATAGCTGCATTTGTTTTAATAGCTTTATATACTGTGATAAGAACACATACTTCGTTCCGTAAAAAGGAAGCTGAAAAACAAAAAGCAAAAAGACTTGCTGATGATGATTTACATGCTGAAAACATTATGACAAAATGTTCCTGGGAGGTTAGAAACATGCTTAAATCAGTTGTAAGCATATTTAGTGAAACAGTTGTTGGATTAACAAATGAAGATCGAAAATCATTAAAGAATGTTTGTAAAGAAGTAGATAATCTTAATGCAGATGCAAAGTACCTTAAGAATAATGTACATAATACATTACTCAAGTTACTGGAAGAAGAAGGTGAAACAGGACATTATTATGTTCAGGTAATTGATTATTTAAGAGAAATGGCTCATGCTTTAACCTTTATTTCAAATCCAAGTTATGTACACGTTGATAATAACCATAAACCTTTAATAAAGGATCAGATTAACGAATTAAGTGAACTTAAGGATAGTGTAACTGATTTATTCAATGCAATTATACTTACAATTGAAAAGAACGAATTCAGTAGCATTCCTTCTATAATTGAAAAACAACAAGATATTCTTGATATTATTAAATCTGGAAGAAAGAAACAGATCAAACGAATTAAACATAACGAAGCAGGAACAAGAAATAGTGTATTGTACTTAGGAATTTTAAATGAAATAAAGAATTTCTTATTACAATCGATCAATCTTGTGAAAGCACAGCGAGATTTTGTTGAATATCAATTGAACAAGAAATAATCATTTAATATCGAAAAGTTTTTAAAATGAAGAGAATAAAATTAACATTCATTATCTCGTTTTTATTGTTAACTGGTATTAAAGCTCAAGAATCTACAACTGAAGAATTCATTCCTTCAGGAAACCCATCTGTAAAAATATTTACAAATGCTCATTCCACATTTATTGATGGAGAAAATAAATCTGCGTTCGATTTGGAAAGAGCATATTTTGGATATAACTATTCATTTAGTAAAAACTTCTCAACTAAAATTATATTAGATGTTGGTGATCCAAAAGATGGTGGAAATCTACAAATGACAGCCTTTTTAAAAAACGCTGCCTTAATTTATCAGAAAGACAAATTTACTACCAGCTTTGGTTTAATTGGTCTATATGGATTCAAAGTCCAAGAAAAACATTGGGGATATAGATATATTTATAAATCATTACAAGACGAGCATAAATTTGGTTCAAGTGCAGATTTAGGGGCAAGTTTTATGTATAAATTCACTGATTTAATAAGTGTTGATATGATGATTTTAAATGGTGAAGGCTATAAAAACCTTCAATCGGATGATACTTACAAAGGTGCTTTGGGAGTAACAATTTCTCCTATTAAGAACTTTGATATAAGAGCTTACTATGATCTTATGAGTACCGATATTGCTCAACAAACCATTGCATTATTTACAGGTTACAAAGCTGATAAATTCAGAGCAGGCGCAGAATATAATTATCAAATCAATAATGATTTAGATGAAGATCAAGATTTAGGGGGGATATCAGTTTACTCAACAGTGATAATCAACAAAAAAATTAATATTTTCGGTAGATTTGATAATTTAACCTCATCTAAACTTGAAGGGCAAGATGATCCCTGGAACATTATTAAAGATGGACAGACATTTATTTTAGGTATAGAATATATACCTGTTAAAGGAGTAAAAATTGCACCTAATTTTCAAGGTTGGAGTCCATCTGAAACCGATGTCCCTTTTGAAACGAATTTTTATTTAAACGTTGAAATTAGTTTCTAATTAAATCATGATTAGAAGAAAATCATTTAAACAAAAATTATTTATTTATTTTTTTACAGTATTCATAATTTTTACTGTAATTATTCTTTTATTTCAGTTCTCAAGAGAAAAAAGGTATAGAGTAAGTCAATTAGATAATACCTTACAAAATACTACACAGGTAATACAGAATTATATTAAGTTAAATTCGGTTTACCGGACATCTAACTGGGATATTTTAGATTCTGTTGTAAAAATTCTCCCAAGAGAAGATGTACGCGTAACAATTTTAGATATTAATGGAGTTGTTTTATACGATAGTTTTGTTGATGATTATTCACAAATGGAAAATCATAAAAACAGACCTGAGATACAAAAATCCATTTACTCTGATTACGGAACAAACATAAGGAAATCAGCTACAACAGGAATAAGTTATTATTATTATTCGAGTTTCTTTGAGAATTATTTTGTACGGACTGCAGTTATTTACGATATAGAAGCTAAGAGTTTTTTAAAAGCTGAAAGACTATTCATTCTGTTTATAGCATTTGCTTTTATCCTTTTCTGGATTGTATTAGATTACGTAACCGGGAAATTTGGTAAATCAGTAACAAAGCTTAAGGATTTTGCCATAAAAGTTAGCCAGGACGACAAACATGACCTCGATTTTCGATTTCCTAAAGATGAATTAGGAGTTATTAGTAATCAGATTGTTCAAATCTATAAAAATTTGAAAGAAGCAAAGGATGCAATAGCGCTTGAAAAAGAAAAGCTCTTTAATCACTTATATGTTCTGAATGAAGGTGTTGCATTCTTTTCTCCAGAAAGAAAAAAGACTTTGGTTAACAGTCATTTTATTCAGTATATGAATGCAATTTCAGATCAGTTAACAATTTCAGCTGAAGATTTCTTTAAACTTGAAGAATTTAAAAAAATTATTAAGTTCATTGAAAATAATTCAAAGGATGACTTAAGTAAATCTACAAAACTTCCACGATTTGAATATACCATAAGCAAAAGCGGTAAATACTTTAATATTCAGTGTATACTATTTCATGATAAAAGTTTTGAAATTATTATTACTGACATTACGAAGCTTGAAAAAAATAAGTTGATTAAACAACAAATGACCTCTAATATTGCACATGAACTTAAAACTCCTGTAACGTCGGTTCAAGGATTTTTGGAAACTATATTAGATGATCCTGATATTGATCCTGAAAAACAAAAATACTTTATTGAAAAGGCAAATGCCCAAGCAAACAGACTTACTGATTTAATAAATGATATTGTTATTTTAAATAAAATTGAAGAAGCTAGTGAGTATTTTGCTTTTGAAAAAATTGATTTCTCAGAAATAATTGAAGAATTAAAGGATGAATATCAAACATCTCTAAAGAGTAAAAAGATGAGTTTAGTTATTGACGCACCAAATGAAGCTCGGCTGAATGGGAATCGGCCATTATTCTTATCTATATTTAGAAATTTAATAGAGAATTCGATTAATTACGCAGGTGAAAACAAGAAGATTTATATTAATCTATATCATGAGGATAGTAGATTTTATTATTTCTCATTCTCAGATAATGGTGTTGGTATACCGGATGAGCATTTGCCAAGAATTTTTGAACGTTTTTACAGAATTGATTCTGATAGATCAAGAAAATTAGGTGGTACCGGTTTAGGATTAGCAATAGTGAAAAATGCAATTATTTTGCATAAAGGAGAAATATATGCACGAAATAAAACAGATGAAGGAATTGAATTTTTGTTTTCTTTGCCAAAATCAATAACTAAAAAGGATTCTTAGGAACAGTAAGATTAATTGTAATTGCTGTAATATTAAATCCTGCTTATCTATTAGCAGGATTTTTATATGAATTAAGATTATTTAAACAACAAATTTATAACCAACGCCTTTGATAGTCCCTATGTGTTCTTCACCTATCTTTTCACGTAACTTCCTTATGTGTACATCAATGGTTCTATCTCCTACTATTATATCGTCACCCCAGACTGCGCTAAAAATTTCTTCTCTGGTAAATACCCTATCAGGTTTAGATATTAAAAGAACTAACAATTCAAATTCTTTTTTGGGAAGTATAAGTTCTTCATTGTCCTTTGATACAATATATTTTTCTTTATCAATTATTAAATTTGATTGCTTTATTATAAGATCCTGGTCTGCTACATTCTTAACTTCATCTTTAAATCTTTTTAATAAGGCTTTGATCCTGCTAACTAATACTTTAGGTTTTACGGGTTTTGTAATATAATCGTCGGCACCTGCATCAAAACCAGCTATCTGCGAGTAATCCTCACCTCTGGCGGTTAAAAATGCAATAATTGTATTTTGGAATTTTTTATCTTGTCTTAGAATTTCGCATGTTTCAATACCATCCATTTCAGGCATCATAACATCAAGTAATATCAGATGTGGATTTACATTGTTTGCTTTTTCAATAGCCTCTTTACCATTTAAAGCAGTGTATACATCAAATCCTTCCTTATTAATATTATAACTTAAAAATTCCAATATATCTGGTTCATCATCAACAAGCAATATTCTGAAACTGTTATTTCCCATTTTTATTTAATAGTTAAAACAAGATAGCTAAAGTACATTATATTTTATAAAAATCTTTAGAAGGCTTTATTAAGTAATTGTTAAATATAAATTCAAAAAAGGAATTTTAAAATTACTCGATAAAAGGTAATAGACTATTTATTTTAAGAATATAATTTGGGTCTATACACAACTTCTGGAAATATTCTCTAGCAGATGCTGGTGCAACTCCCGGAAAATCGCCTTCGTTGCCAAGCAGATCAGTAATAACCTGAAAATGCAGATGTGGTGGCCAGTTACCATTAATATTCTCATCACCAATATATGCAATTGTATCTCCTCTTCTAACTTGCTGACCTTTCTCTTTGTTTTCAATTGAATATAAACTTAAGTGACCATATAAAGTATAAAATGTTTCGCCCTCAATTAAATGCTCAAGAATTAAGGTTGGTCCATAATCTCCAAATTCATTGTTACGCTTAAAACTATGTATAACGCCTGGTAAGGGCGAATAAATTGGTGTTCCAGCTTCCAGCCAAATATCTATTCCAAGATGAATACTTCTTGGTTCATCATCATTATCAAAGAGACTACTTCTTTTATAAATTAATCGATCTTCCAGATATCCCCCAACCCCAACCTTTTTCTTTTCCTTTTTTAACTTTTCAAATACAAGATTGGTTAGAGCTTCAGTACTTGCCAAATCAATGTCATACAAATCAATGTTTTTATCAGAGAAATCAAAAACATGAACATTCTTTTCGCTGAATTCAATATCAATAATTTTTGCGAAAAAATCGCGGTTTGCTTTCAATATTTTAATGATATGTTCTGTTTTATCCATTCTATGATTTTAAATGCAATATAATAAAAACTACGATGAATGTAAAGGCCAAATAAATAGATAGAATAAAAAATGCAGATAAAATAAATGTTCTTTTTTAGCTCAGAAGTTCATCCATATCTGATTCGTAATCGAATTGCAAATCTTCGTGCAATTGAGATAATGTCTTTTTGATTAGTTCGATTTGTCGAATATATAAGTTTTGTAATGCAAGGCTCCTATGAATTGATGGTTTGAAATTTTTTAGTTTTAAACAAAAATAAATCAGAAGATCTACTTCGGTTTCTTTCTTTTGTGAATAACGAATATATTTCTTGGTACTTGATAATATTTTCCGAATGCTTTTTCGAATATAGAAATAACTTTTACGGTTTATTAGCTCGAATTGATCATCAATCTCTTTTTTTACACTCGCAATGTAAGCTACTTCATCGTATGCCTCAAACAAAAGGTAAGTCAATAATTCCTTATTTTCTTTTTTAAATCGTGATAATCTAAGGCATAACTCCAGTAATTCCTGAGGTGAGCGTGTCTTTAATTCTTCTTTTATTTCTTTTACTGTTGCAGCCTTCATAAAACAATATTAGAATTTCACAATTTTTTCTGTGACAATTTCTTTTGCAGTAGTTAATTTGATTAAATAATATCCACTTTTAATTTCCTGAAATTGGTTATTAATTGTATTCCATTCTATTTGATAATCTTTATAAGCATCACAATTCATGTTTACTCTCTTTACAAGTCTCCCCGTAATATCAACTAACTCAAGTAAAATTTCGCTTTTATATGGAATGTTAAAATGTATTGTTGTAACATTATTAAAAGGATTAGGGTAAACATAAAAATTAAGATCACCTTCTTTGATCTTGATGAACTCAAAATTCCCTGTAGATTCCCCAGGGCCTTCAAATGCTCCGATATCAGGAGCGGCTCCACGATACCTAAAACTTACACTATCATTTAATTGCCACGAAATATTTCTATCGAGAGTAATTGTGTTAGTTAAATAATTAACATCCTCTATTACAGCTATCTCATTTGATCCTACTTTTATGGTGTCACCTGTAGTAATTTCGTAACCATCGTTAAAATATTTTGCATTATTCACTTGAACTTCCGTGCCACTCCCATAATTGGTGGTTAATGCCAGAAAAGTTCCATTATCTATACACGGGCTCGATTCATCAATTCTAAAATCATTGTTTAGCGAATCTTTAAAACTAGGATATTGATACAAGGAATGACTCTCTTGTCCTGAATAGTTGAGATAATCATTCCATAATATTTCATCATTTTGCGAAAAAGCTTTTAAATCTTCGTCATCATGGATAACATTATAATCTGAAATATAATCTACGGAACTACCATTTGATGTATATGTTCCAGTATAGTAGCCATTAGTGATACTGGAAAAAACATTGTTGTAAATAAAACAATTCTCAATATCTGCATTTCCATATTCATAAAATAGCACCATTGCATTTAAAAAATCGGGTGCAGGATTTCCAATATCGAAAAAGGTATTATGAATTACCGCTGTGTTGTTGTTATCAATCTCATCATAAGCCAAAAAGAAAATACCTCCATTTTCAGAAAACTGCGTATTGGGCCTGTTATTTCGGTATACATAATTGTGCCGAACAATAACATTTTCCGATTTACTAACTTTAATACCCACCTGATTATAATAAATTAAGTTATTTCGAACAACTCCATTTTTAGCATCATCGATCCAAATTCCTGTCTCTGTTGAATAATGTAATTGATTTGACGCTAGAGTGCAATTTTCAACAATAAAATTAGAAACACCATCTTCAATTTGCACTGCAGTTGCACCATTATGATGAAAGTTACAATCGTGAATCCATAGGTATTTTGCAAACCATGTTGATATTCCCTGGCGCATAGCATAATCTACCTCGCAGTTTCTTATTTCGACTCTCTTTGGGCCATTTTCTTCATTATCCCAATCGGCAATAATAATATTATCGGCAACATCATCAACTGCAAGGCCATTGTGATGAATATGGCAATTTTCAATTAAAACATCGTGTACTTCGTTTAGAATGTAAAGGCCATGTGCTCTATTATGATGAATTTCGCAATTTCTGATAACTACATTATTTACATTTCCTAAAGCACCATTTATAACCAAACCATAAGACCAGTCGTCGGTGGGATGTACATTCTCTGTAACTTCGACATTATCGAAGGTAACATTGGTTGCAGGTCCTTGAAAATCGATGCCATACCAATAAGCACCTCTTACCGCAATATTTTTAAACTCCAGATTGCTCTTCCCTATAATTCGTATACAGAATTCCCTACTTGCATTTTCAGCATCGATTATAACCTGATCATCAGTACTTCCTAAATATACAATAGGTAATTGGGTAGAACCTGAATTAACTGCATAAACCATTTCCAGATATATACCAGGATGAATAAAAATGGTGTCACCAGCTTGTGCAATATTAGCAGCTGCTTGTATGGTAATATAATCTCCGCTTCCATCCTGATTAACAATAATTTTAGTAGCTTTTAAATTAAAAGCCAATAAAAAACAGAATATGCTTATTATACTACTTCTCATTATTAATTAAATATGCTGTTAATTAGAAAACTAAGTTACATAAAATCAAAATTTCCTTAAACTAAATTAATTCCTGTATCTGTTAATGCAACTTTTTTTTGTTTGTATAAATTTCCCAAACTTTTTTTAAAAGCTTTTTTACTTAATCCCAACATTTGTTTTATTTCTTCGGGCTCACTTTTATCAGTTAATTTCAAGAAACCATTGTTTTCTTTTAACGCCGAAAGTATAATTTCAGAATCTTTATCGATATTTTTTTTGTAACCAATGGGTTCAAGTAAAAGATCTATTTTTCCATCTTCTCTTACTTGTTTAACATATCCTTTTATTCTATCACCAGCCTGAATATCTTTATGAATGTCTGATTTAAATATCAAACCCCTATGCAAGTTATTTACAATAGCATTCATCCCTAGATCTGTCATATCGTAAAGTAAAAGATCTACCTCATCTCCTGGTTGTACATCAATATCTTTAAAATATACAAAATCGTTTACTTTGCTCGAACCAATTAATCGCTCTGTTTCTTCATCCTTAAGCAGGAAAACTAAATACCAATTACCGGTCTTCATTTTTACTTCCTGTTCCGCAAACGGAACCATTAAATCCTTGGGTAATCCCCAGTCCATAAAAGCTCCGTAGTTGTTCACATCCTTCGCTTTTAAATAAGCAAACTCTTCGAACTGAACGTATGGTGTTAGTGTTGTTGCAACTATTCGATCCTCGGAGTCTTTATAAATGAATACTTCTATTTCATCAGTAATTTTTAAATCATCAGTTACATAAATATTAGGTAAAAGTACTTCGTTGTTTTCTTCATCAACTAAATAATAGCCGTTATCAGTTGCTCTGCTTACTTTTAATTTGTTTGTTTTTCCTATTTCCATAATCTTATTTCTTACCATTCTCATTCGTGTAGACTATAGTCTCCTTTTTAAATGAAAAGCCTAACTTATCCATTTCTTCTAAAATAGGTTCATACATTTCTTTGGTCGAGGGCATGCATACTCCTTTTGCTTTGATTTTTCCATCGAAAATTAATTTTGTAGCAATAGCAGGTGGTAATGAAACAGCACTTGCCATAGCAGAATCACCATAAGGAATACCTTCTTCTATCATACTCGAAATTCGTTTTTCAATTCTATCTGGGAATTCAACCATCATTTCATTATGAACGATTATCATGTCTTTTTCGTGTGGTTCGTAAGCCATCTTCTTTAACATCAGATCTACAAGTAAATTCGAGTTTGTACCACTTTTT
This sequence comes from Bacteroidota bacterium, assembly GCA_042584405.1. Lineage (GTDB taxonomy): Bacteria > Bacteroidota > Bacteroidia > Bacteroidales > UBA12077 > UBA12077. Next base: position 9,230 of record JBHOSR010000022.1, on the reverse strand, counting down.
ATTGATATCTGTTTATCGTCAAAAATTCCGATCCAGTCTAACTTTTTAATAAAATCATCTTTTACATCAATTTTTAATGCTTTTGCAAATTTCTCTTTAATGTTTTCTGTACTTGAAGCATCTATTAAATTAGCAATAAACTGGCTATAAGTCATGTTTTCGTAATTATTCTCTTGATTATTTTCAATCAGTTTTATTTTTAAGAGATTTATCATAGTGTTGCAATAACCAAAATAACGAAGCAATCCTTTGTAAATGGAAATATTTGGATCTAATCCAAATTCTTTTAAATAACGGGTACTATCACTACTTGGATATGTTTCAAAAGCACCGATACCATGAACATCTACAACTCTATGATGTTTAAATTTATTAGTTGCTTCAATCGCTTTACCATCTATCTGATAAATAGCGGGTGAAACTGCAGATCGCATCAATCCATTTGGATCCCATGAAAATTTGTAACCCCAAGGGTTTCTATTATGCTCAAATGAAGGTATTCCGGCTCCATAAGAAGTAATTTGCGTTATTTTACCATTCAATGCATGCACTTCATCAATCATTTGTTTTAAACCCATATTATCAAGTCCAGGATCTTCGCCAAGTTCTGTTAGAATAAGGGTATTTTGTTTTTTTGCTTCCTCATCATAACACTCAATGTCTGGATGTTTAAAGTCTGTAGTTATCATCGGAGTTTTATGTTTCAGGCAGAGTTCAGCAACTACTGCATGGCACGATCGGGGAATCATTACAATTACAATTCCAACTTCCTTTATAATATTTTCGAGGATATCAACCTGATCAATTGTCCAGCTTATTGAAGTACCAAGTGGTCGTCCGGCTATTATTTTTTCTGCTTTTGAAACAGTGCGTGTAGCTATAATAACTTCGTATTTACAGGTATCAATAAAATAATCGATCATAGGTTTAACAACATAACCGGCACCTAAAACTGCTACTTTTCTCATAGTAAAATCCTTTCTTTATTAAGTTGTGAATTCAGGATTAATAACTGTTTACATGGCCAAATTGATATTATAATTGACAAGGAGTTGTAACAATAAAAACAGTTTTAATGATGTAAAAGATACTAAAAAATATTGAAAACAATTTAATAAGAAAAGTATATTGAACCTGGCTGATTAAAAAAAAGCGTAGCTATGTTGCCTGTTGACAGACATACTAGTTACACTTAATTGAGCTCTTTATGGAGTAGTTTTTTATCCGCTTTGTTAATATAATAGTTTTACAGATAACGAAACAATTAAAAAAGTTTATTAAAAACCAGTACCATCTGGATTTCCTTCAATTCCTTTCATTTTTGTTAAATTATAATCAGCATTTTTTTTAAGGGTCATAGATTTTAAATTATTAATTCCAGTAGTAACTACTATTAAATTATCAAATATAAATTCATTATCATAAAGATCAGAATCATATGCCTGGACACCTATATAACCATCTGTAAATTCTACCATATTACTTGCATACCCTTGATAAACATCATTAAAATAAATTTCTACAGTTGTTCCTACAAACAATATTTTTATGTTATTTGTAGCATTTAAACCTGTATACAAACTATAACTCGAAATCCAGCTATCAGTTATAAATGAAAAACTGCTATTTATATATTTTCCAATATACCAAGTTCCATTATTCATAATTGAAAGTCTGTATGAATTTACTTTTACATCCTCACTTTGTGATTTAAAATAAACACCAAAAGCATGACTTGCACTACCACTTTGGGTTACTTTCATATCGACAGACAGACCAAAATCGCCAAAATCATGTGGATAAAAGCTATATGCAGTTGTTTTTGCATTAGTTCCTGTCATTTTATAAGCGGAGCTAGTAACATTCCATCTTCCTGAACCATCTGAATTAAAATAATCTGCAATCCCATCATTAAAATCTTCAAATATACCTTCATCAAAGTTTGCCGTTATTATTTTATTTGTATTCATGGTTACACTAACAGGATTTGATGATCCTGATATATCACCATTCCATTCAGAAAAATAGTACCCCAAATTAGGTGTAGCATTTAAACTCACTTGTGCATCAACACCATAATCTGACTGATCAGGATTCTTTATAACGAAACCAGCATCAACTGGATTAATGTTAACAGTAAGAGCATAACCAGATTCATCTTTATCGCATGATGTAGTAAACATAAAAATAGGAGTAATAAATAGTAATACAATAACCTTAAATCTTTTCATTGTTTGTATTTTTTAGTTAATAATTTTATTATAGCTTTTAATATACTAATATACTAAAAATAAGTCAATTCGACCTTCTGAAAACTAATAAATCCAAATTAGAGGAGTAACAAGTAATAAAAACTTATAAAATTTTATACCTATTTTATATCTTTTTCATTCAAGATTTTTATTAAGCTATCCACCTTTTCTTCCAGTATTTTATTTGTTGCTCCAACCAGATAAAGTAAAAACAAAAAATTAAAAACAGGAATAAAAGCTAACAGAGTCCATAATAATATATTCTTCCCTTTTTCTTTTGCTAAAATAAAACTGAAAATAATAGTTGGAATAGCAAATAGAAATAAAGGAAGAAAACTAGCCATCGGATAATTTGGAGTTGGCATCATATTTCTTAGTATTAATTAAATATATATTTATTGCTTATTCTTCAACAAAGCTGGAATCATTAATATTAAGTGAATCTGAAATAATGGAATCCATCATCATTCTGAATTTAAGTTCTTCTTCTACTCTCTCAAATTTTTGAATCAGAAGTTTATAATCATCTTTAATTGATTCTTGCTCCATAAGCATGATCTTATTTCGCTCACCTATTTCATAGTACAAAAATGCGCGATCTAAAAGAACACCTAATAAAAAAAAGATTATAACCAGAATGGTAACTTTACCTCTATGCATTTTTATTTACTTTCCAATCAATAAGTTGCTAAATTAAAAATATTTATTGAATTTTCAACTGAAAAGTATTCGTGAAGAAAGAATAAAATATCTGAGTTATTGCAGCACTAACATCTCCCCCTTGCGCAAGGGCTATTTGTTATAAAGAATCCGAAGAAACCTCCAATGAGCATGCTATTTATAATATCACCTGTTTCGATAATATCCATATGTTTTCCTTCAGTAAAGAAAAAATATAGAAAACCGACCATTGTACCTATGACAGTATATATAATTGATTTTTTGGTTTGCTTTGAACGAATGATTCTTTTAAACCAGTTAGAATCCTGATCAAGTTCTAATTTTTTAAACTCCATCTTAAACATCTAAATATATAGATGCAAATATATATAATATTTTATTCTTTAGGTCTAAATTGCTCAATAATATTGATATCAACCCAATAGATATCTCCTTGTGAATGATAAAACAAATATTTATTATCGGGTGATAGTGCAGGACACATTTCTGTAGTAGGTGTATTTACCGTTTCGCCAAGATTAAATGCTTTACTCCAATTCCCGTTTTTCAAACTAAAACTTACAAATAGATCCTCATTATCGGGATTAAAGGAGACTTTTGAGTCAAAAATAATATAACTCTCATCTGGAGCTATGCACGGATGAGCCGCTGCAGATAATAAATTAGTATCGAGCTCTAAGTTCTCTCCTTCAGAATAATTTCCATCAACAAAGGTGTATTTTGCAATTCCCAACGAATTTTCATGAATATTTGTGGTGTAAATAGTTCCGTTATTTGATGTTGTAACATACATTCCATTTACACAATACTTTGGTTCGCCCCAGCTATTTCCCTCCTTTTCTGATACCCAAATATTTACCATTTGTGCCTCTGCATCTCTCCTGCTTAAATTTTCAGCGTTCGTTATTCCTCCGGGTGGAGGAGCAAATCTAGTAAAATATAATTTTGAGTTTTGTGAAATATGGAACTCAAATCCAGAATATTTAGTAAAGAAGGTAGCAGTTTCTAGAATAAATTTGTTGTTTTTATCTTGTGTAAGAATTAAGATTATTTCTCTGTCGTCAATTCTTCTTGAAAAGTAAAAGTCATTTCCATCAATTGAAAAAGTGTTAGAAAACTCGAAGTTATCTTTACTGGAAACTATATCCGGGGCAAATATTTCAGGTGTTATTCCGGGAGTTTTCAATCCAAAGTATTTAAGGTTATTTTGCGAATATAAATTCCCAATATTTATTAATACAGTTAAAATGCTTATTGAAAAAACCTTTTTTGCTTTCATCCTTTTACGCCTATTAATTTATATTGTATTTATAACGATGTTGACTTAGAAAAAGTACAAGCTATAAATCTAAAGATAGCACTTTGTTAGCAAACAGCAAAGTAACAATAGTAAATAAAAAAGCGTAGCAAAAACGCTACGCTGAAATGAGATATTTATGATTTGAATTCAGGAATTAACCCCTTTTCGCTTTCTTTTCTCTCTTTTCTGCTTTTTTCTCTTTTGCAGATTTAATAGCTGCTTTCTTTACATTTTTCTTTGAGTCTTGACCTTTTGCCATAATTATATGTATTTAACGTTTGTTTTATTTATTTAATTCAAAATCTTGCTTTTGTACTTGGTAGTAATATTACACATTTTTATACTAATATTTCCATTAAAGTTTTTCTATACTACAAAAGTGTTGCGACACTCCTGTCTACTGGTAAGCAGGATCTGGAATAACTTAACTTGGTTATTGATGCTCATCTCTTAGTAGATCATTAATCGTTTTAACAGGATTAAAAGTTAAAATCGGTATTTCGACAAAAATGGTATTCCAATTAGCCATAGCACCATTCCAGAGTCCTGGCAATTCCTGTGCTTTTAAGTCTTTGCCATCTTTTGATTTTTTAGTAATAAAACCTGTATTTGAATCGCGGTATTTTAACAGATCAAACTTTTCACCTTTATAATCTTTTGTTGCACAAACCAAATCAACAGGATTAAAATGTGAAGAAGATTTTACATTATCCATTTGCTGTTCACTACCAGCATCAATTTGTGAGGATTCTACAATTTGTAAATCAATTGCTCCATTGCTTTGTTTAACCCAAAATGGGCCTCCACCAGGTTCGCCCTCGTTTTTAACCATACCGCAAACACGAATTGGGCGATTCAATATTTCCAATAAAAAATCAGCGGTAAGTTTTTGGTCTTTATAAAAATCGTAACAAAGTTCCTTCTTTATAAATTCTTCAATCTCTTTTATTATTTCTTCTCTGTACTTCCTATTTTCTAAAACGTCAATATATTTGAAAATCTTTTCCTGGTACGATAACAATACTCCCGCCAATGCCTTTTTATATTGTACGGTTATATCTTTTAATCGGTCAGGTACTATATTATCAATATTCTTAATAAAAATGATATCTGCATCCAGGTCATTTAAGTTCTCAATTAGTGCTCCATGTCCTCCTGGTCTGAATAATAAAGATTCATCTGCATTTCTAAATAACTCATTATTTAAATCAACAGCTACCATATCGGTAGATGGTTTTTGTTGAGAAAATGATATTATAAACTTTACGTTAAACTCATTCTCATAATTCTTTTTACATCTTTCAAAAAGTTTACTAAACAATTCCTGGTGTTCTGGTGAAATTGTGAAATGAATTTTTACAATATTATCTAACGACTTTGCGTAATGTATACCTTCAGTTAAATGCTCTTCGAAAGCAGTTTTTGCATCATTTTCATACTTGTGAAACAATAAAACACCTTTAGGTTTTTGTCCATAATTTAATCCATCATCAAACAGAAAATATTTTAATATTTCTTTATATTTCCCCTGCTTAAGCAGATCTTCAATTTCTAATTTACTGGTTTTAATTGTAGCTTTTAGATCATTGTAAAATGCAAACTGGGTTATACTTTTAAAAAACTTCTGCACATCAATATCTTTAATTTCATTAAGGTTTGCATATGTGTCTTTTGCCTCTTTGTAAAATTCAAACAGGAATTTAAACATTCGCGATGCTGCGCCAGAAGCTGGTACAAACTTTAATGAATCAGGATTTAAATCCTCATATAACTTCACAAAAGCTTCAATTTCTTCATTCTTCAATCTTACAACTCCGTCATTTATGGTTGCTGGTTTTGAGATATTCAAAAAGGGAAAACCTTTTATAAAATTCTGGATTTGCATATCTACTTCTTGAGAAGTTAATCCTTTACTCTCAATTTGATGAATATCCTTTTCTGTAAACATTGTGCTGCTGTTTTATTATTTTACAAACATACAATGATTTTATAAATATGTTAAAATTTTGCGGTTAATTTAAGATTAAGTCGGCGCGAGGTTAAATAATTTGGAACAGCATACTGCGAAGCATTTCCTGCCTGATTATTTACAGTTTTAATCCACATATACGATATAGTGTTATTTATATCGAGTAAATTAAATACTTCAAAACTAATCCACATGTCTTCAAATACATTAAGCCATTTTGCTTTTGTAAAACTTTTATCTTTATCAATAATTACCTTTGATAATCCCAAATCAACCCTTTTATAAGCTTTCATCCTGAATACACGATCATAACGATCTTTTTCGGGTGATGTAAAAGGTAAACGACTTCCGTAGTGTAAACTTAAATTCATTCTCCATGATGGATTCATAGGTAAATAATCCTGAAAATACAGACTGAAGTTTACTAGTTGATCCGTAGGTCTTGGATAATATCCTGGTTCAATACTTTCACCTTCAGAATTATAGTAAAAGTCATCCTTTATATCTTCTTTGGTCTGCATAAGAGATAAACTAGCCCAGGATTCAATTCCCTCAACAAATTCACCATTTATTTTAAAATCAATACCATAAGCATAACCACTGGCCATATTTTGTGCTGAATATTCTAAATGAACATTATCAATTTTATAAGGAATTAAATCTTTTAAGATTTTATAATAAAGTTCAGTAGTTAATTTAAATGGTCGGTTCCATGCATTAAAAACATAATCGTTACCTAAAACAAAATGTATTGATTTTTGTGACTTAATATCAGAATTAACCACACCATCTGCATTTTTAATTTCTTTATAAAAAGGTGGCTGATAATAAAAACCTGAAGCAAATCGAAATAACATATTTCTTTCCCATTCGGGTTTAATTGATACAGACATACGCGGTGTAAGAATAAACTCATCATTAAAATCCCAGTAATTGGCACGTAATCCTATATTAAAATAAAAATCCGTATTATTAGAAAAAGTCTTATTATAAGTATTTTGAATATACGCTGATATTCTATTTGATTGTATTTTATTTGTTGCTCGTGCTGTTTCATATAATTCTACAGTTTCACCATTATATGGTAAAGAAAAACCCGCAGAATCCAACATCTTCCATTGATTAATTTCATCATTAATTTCCTCAAAATTATATCGTGCTCCCCACCGCAACTTATTATTAGTTGAGTAGTATCCACCATTAAACGATACAGAATAAACGCGGGCTGTTAGAAAGTTTCGTGCATGATTCAAAAATGTACCTACACCAATATTCATTATACTATCACCATAAGTATCGGAATCAATAGTATTATCCAATTCATTTAAATAATATTGCCCCTGAATATCATAAGTTTCTTCTTCCTTGGTTTGAAATGCTGAAAAAATAAGTTTTAACGAAAGATTTTCATTCGGGTTATAATTCGTTGTGAAGGCTCCTAAATAAGTTTCAAATCGATCAACTTCATTTCCATCATAATATATTTTCAGGTTTAATGGAACATCGATAGTACCAAAGGATGTTATCCTACTTTCAGGTTCGAAATGATAACTATTTAAAGAATAATTACCTAAAAAATCAAAATCGAGATGGTTATTAACTTTGTACGTTAAATAAGTTTGTAAATCGCAAAATCTTGGATTATAATCACCTTTTGTTTCCAACGAGTTTAATACATATTGTGATGTCTTATATCTAAATCCTGTATTGTACGTGAATTTGCCATTTTTTGAAATATCTTCTACATGAACTGTACCTCCTAATAAACTTAATGATACACTTCCAGAAAATTCTATAGGTTTGTTGTATCGTATATCTAAAACAGATGACATTTTATCTCCAAATCGGGTTTCAAAACCTCCAGATGAAAAATGTATAGACGAAACCATATCAGAATTTAAAAAACTTAATCCCTCCTGTTGTCCAGAACGAATTAATAATGGACGGTATATTTCAATATCATTTACATAAACCAGATTCTCATCATAATTACCTCCTCGTACAGAATACTGGGAACTTAATTCTGTGTTTGATGAAACTCCAGGCATTGTTTTAATTAAAGATTCCAAATTACCTGATATATCAGGATTTAGATCAATATGTTTAGCTTCAATTTTTACCAGGTTACTTTCTGGCGATAACTCACCAACAACAGAAACTTCACCAATATCACTAATAGAAACTTTTAAAACAATGTTATAATTTGAAACTGTATCGGTTTTTGAGTTCACGGTAAAACTCTGTGCATTATATCCAATACAAGAAACCTGAACTAAAACGTTTTTCTCACTTGGTATTTTTAATGAATAGCTTCCATCTTTTTCTGAAATAACTCCTGTATTATTCGACATATTTCGAATATGGGCCAATTCTACAGGATTTCCATCTTGATCGAATACCTTACCTGTAAGCGATGTAACATCTTGCGCACAAACGGAAATTGTATAGAAAAAGACTAGAATATATAGATATAAAAACTTCATTAATTGGTCCGGATTACTAAGCTATAAACATTAAAATCAAGAAATTATTTTATAGTTTAAAAAGAAAGTCAAAACTAATTCATTTGAGTTGGATTAGAAAAATTTCAATAACTTTATTTGCTCCTAATTATAATTAAAGAATTTATTATGATTGAACAACACGAAATAACACTACCAGCTTTCACTCGCGGTTATCATATTATAACAAATCAAATTCTAAAAGAAATTAATAAACTTCCTGAAAAAGGTCTTGTAAATATTTTCATTAAACATACTTCTGCTGCTTTAACTATTAATGAAAATGCAGATCCTTCAGTTACAGTGGATTTTGAACGTTTTATGAATCATTTAGTTCCTGATGGTGACAATCTGTTTTCGCATACCATGGAAGGTCCCGACGATATGGCGGCACATATAAAATCTTCAACATTTGGACAATCATTAACTATCCCAATTACAAATCACAGATTAAACCTTGGCATCTGGCAGGGAATATATTTATGTGAATTTAGAAATCATGGTGGAAATAGAAAAATAGTTATAAC
>JBHOSR010000021.1:0-31245 GCA_042584405.1 Bacteroidota bacterium | reverse complement strand
CCAATATTACAATGGAAGAAACTGTTGAGTACGCTAGAAAACTAGCTAAAAGGATTGGTGATGAATTAAATATTCCTATTTATTGTTACGAGAATGCAGCATTAATTGAAGAAAGAAGAAATTTGGCAGTTTGTCGTGCTGGTGAATACGAAGGACTAAAAGAAAAATTGTCAAAACCTGAATGGAAGCCAGATTTTGGACCTGCGGAATTTAATGCTAAGTCTGGTGTTACAGCCGTAGGAGCTAGAGATTTTCTGGTAGCTTACAACGTAAATCTAAACACAACATCAACGCGTCGTGCAAACGCAATTGCTTTTGATGTGCGCGAAAAAGGAAGAGTAAAACGTGAAGGAAATCCTGTTACAGGAAAACCGATATTAGATGAAAAAGGTAATAAAGTTTGGACCCCAGGTTCTCTAAAGTGTGTTAAAGCAATTGGTTGGTTTATCGATGAATATGGTGTAGCACAGATTTCTATGAATTTAACGAATATCAGTGTAACACCAGTGCATGTTGCATATGATGAAGTGTTTAAAAAGGCATTAGAGCGTGGAGTAAGAGTTTCTGGATCAGAATTGGTTGGATTAATTCCGCTTCAAGCGATGCTTGATGCGGGGAAATATTTCCTAAAAAAACAAAATCGTTCTGTTGGTATACCTGAAAAGGAAATTATTAAAATAGCGGTAAAATCATTAGGATTAGATGATCTATATGAATTCAAACCTGAAGAAAAGATTATCGAATATAAATTAGATGCTAATACCAAGAAAAAGAAATTAGTTGAAATGACCTTAACTGATTTTACAGATGAGACTGCTTCTGAATCTCCAGCTCCAGGTGGAGGTTCAGTATCAGCATATATGGGTGCTATGGGAGTTGCACTTGGTACAATGGTAGCAAATTTATCTTCACATAAACGAGGATGGGACGACCGTTGGGGAGAGTTCTCTGAATGGGCTGAAAAAGGAATGAAGTATCAATCTGAGTTAGTTCGTTTAGTAGACGAAGATACGGATGCATTTAATAAAATAATGGATGCTTTTGGTTTACCTAAAAAATCAGAAGAAGAAAAGTTGATTAGAAAGCAAGCTATTCAAGAGGCAACAAAAAATGCCATTTTAGTTCCATTTAGGGTTATGGAAGTTGCATACAAAGCGTTAGAAGTAATAAAGGCTATGGCTGAAATCGGTAACCCTAATTCAGTTTCAGATGCAGGAGTTGGAGCGCTTGCTATTCGATCTTGTGTTAAAGGAGCTTTTTTGAATGTTAAAATAAATTCCGGCGACCTTGAAGACAAAACATTTGTACAGACCGTTAGCAAAAAAGCTGAAGAAATTGATCTTAAAACAGACCTATTAGAAAAAGAAATATTAACAATTGTTGAAAGTAAGCTATAATGCATATTTTATAAGTTTTTTTAAAAAATATTACTAATGTAATTAGAGCACATGTTTTTCTGTGTGCTCTTATTGTAAATAACAGAAAATTAAATATTTAGGTGTGCGCAAATATTAGAATAATAGAACCAAAAACCCTTATAAATACTAATTCTGTTGAAAAAACATTACTATATTCATCTAAGTTTCTTTTGTTTCAATTAATTTTTTTTTACATTAGCGCAATGAATATTTTTAATTAATTATTTATGAACCTAAAATTTTTATCTATGAAGAAATTAACAATTTTTCTTGCATTCTTGTTGTTTGTAGGTTTTACCGTACAAGCGCAAATGCAAATCTCGGGTACGATAACCAGTGCAGAAGACGGGTTATCTATCCCTGGTGTATCAGTTGTGGTTAAAGATAACCTCACAATTGGTACTACAACTGACATGGATGGTAAGTATACTCTGACCGTTCCTAGTAATGCCGAAACTTTAGTTTTTAGTTTTGTGGGTATGAAAACTCAAGAAGTATTAATCGGTGGCCGCTCGGTTATTGATGTAGCTTTAGAGTCTGAAGTACTTCAAATGGACGAAGTAGTTGTAACAGCTATCGGTATTAAGAGGGAAAGAAGAGAGATTACCTATCAAACACAAAAAGTTACGGACGAAGACATTACAAAAACTGCTTCTTCAAGAGCAGCAGCTTCACTAACAGGTAAAGTTGCCGGTTTGCAGATCAATATTGAAGATAATGGTGTTAATCCAAACTCTAAAATTTTATTAAGAGGTCTTCGTTCGATTAGCGCTAATAATGAGGCATTGATTGTTATTGATGGATCTATTTCAACTCCACAAGCATTTGATGACTTAAATCCAAGTGATATTGAGAGTTTGAACGTACTTAAAGGAGCAACTGCTGCTGCGTTGTATGGTTCTCAAGCTGGTAACGGTGCTCTTATTGTTACAACCAAATCTGGTAAAGGTGCCGATAAATTTACAGTTGGTATTACTTCATCGTATACTATGGAGCAAGTTGCTTATATGCCAGATATGCAAACAGAATATGGTACTGGCTGGGAAGGTGCTTACGATCCTGTAGAAAATACAAACTGGGGTCCTCGTTTTGATGGACAATTACGTTTAGTTGGTCCTGATTTTCCGGATGATTATCCAGTAGCGGATCAAATAATACCTTATGCTCCTGTAGAAAACAATTTATTAGATTTCTTTGAAACAGGAAATAATATGACTAATACTGTTTACATGACAGGAAGTACAGAAGACAGTAAATTCTATATTTCTTTAGGTGACCAGAGAGCTGATGGTATCGTTCCAATGGATACTTATAAAAGAAATACATTAAGAGTGAACGCTAGTAAAAAAATTGGTAAAGTTGATATTGGAGTTACAGCAAGTTATTTAACTGATGAAACAGATGTTGTAGGTGACGATATTGGAGACCAAGACAGACCATTGTACTGGTTTATTTTGAACACTTCTGCTAATATTCCTTTATCAACTTATAGCGATTGGAATAATCCTTTAAGTTATGGTTATGCAGATAATTATCAAAATGCATACTACCAGAATCCATACTGGGGTGTTGGTACAAATAGAAATATGGATAAAACAAACCGATTAATTGGTAACGTTAATCTTTCTTATGATATTCTAGAATGGCTTAACTTTACTGGTAGAGTTGGTATAAATAATGACTGGGGTAATGGTAAAGAATGGCGTGCAAGACAAGAGTATGATCCTAATTTACAGCCTGCAGCTGGTGTCGTAAGTTCATATGTTCTTGACAATAATTTTAAGCGTGAGGTTTATACAATGGATGCGCTTTTCACAGGTAATTTTGATTTTTACGATTCATTTACTTTAAAAGCTATCCTTGGTGGAAGTAATTATATTAGACATTATAGATATAGCTCTATCTATGCACAAAATTTAAGTATAGATGGTTTTTATGATGTTTCTAATGGAACAGGTAGCAACCAAACTTTTGTTAATGAAGAAGAAAAGAGATCGTTTGGTTACTTTGGTGACTTTACTTTAGGATATAATAATTATGTTTTCTTAAACTTTGCTGGACGTTACGACTGGACATCAACTTTAGCTCCAGAAAACAATAGCTACTTTTATCCTTCAGTTGGTTTATCATTTGTTGCTACAGACGCATTTGAAATACTAAAGTCAGGTGATATCCTTACAATGGCTAAAATAACTGCTAGTAATTCTACAGTATATAATGACTTAATACCTTACGGAATTACTGAAACATATACTCAAGAAAATGGTTTCCCATATGGTGGTCAGAATGGTTTTTATAAGACAAGAACAGCTGTTGATAAGGAAATCAAAAAAGAGAAATTAAATACCACTGAGATTGGTTTAAATTTAGGATTCATTAACGGAAGAATATTTTTAGATTTTGCCTGGTATAAAACAATGATTGAGGACAATATCGTAACTGTTTCACCTTCTACTGCTGCTGGAGCTTTAAATTACACAACAAATATTGGTGAATTGGAAAGTACTGGTATTGAATTAACATTATCAGGTAAAGTTATAAAAACCAAAGACTTTCAATGGGATATTAATGTTAACTACTCAAGCTATGAAACTATTGTAAACGAGATTAAAGATGATTTAACTGAAATTTCTCTTTACAATCAGGGACAATATGGTATTTTTGCTATTGTTGGAGAAGCTTATCCACAAATTAAAACAAATGTTTATGCTAGAGACCCTCAAGGTAGAATAATAGTTGATGGTCAAAGTGGACATCCTGAAACAGAAGATGGTCTTTTCGCTATGGGTAAAGCAACACCTGATTACATACTTGGTTTAAGCACTGTTTTAAGCTATAAAGGTTTCTCAGTATCAGGAACAATTGATTACAGAACTGGACACGTTTATTATGAAGAAGGTTCAGATGCAATGGAATTTACTGGTAGATCAATGGCTAGTATTTCAGCTAACAGACAAGATTTCGTAATTCCTAATTCAGTAATTAATACAGGTACTGACGCAGCTCCTGTGTATGTAGAGAATACAAATGTACCAGTTCAAGGTGGACGTCAAAGTTACTGGACAGATATTTACAACGAAATAAGTGAAAACTATGTGAAAGATGCTACTGCTCTTAAGGTTAGAGAATTAGCTCTTAACTATGAATTACCAAAATCAATCCTTGATAAAACTCCTCTTAAAAAAGTGGTACTTGGCTTTATTGCTAGAAACCCATGGACTTGGTTACCTGAAGAAAATAGGTTTGCCGATCCAGAATTTAATAATCAAATATCTAGAGCCGGAGGGGCATTAAATACTAATGTTATTGGTATTGGTGGTTATTTACAATCACCTCCAACCAAATCATATGGATTTACCTTAAATATTGAATTCTAAAAAATAATAAATAATGAAGAATATGAAAAATATTTTTAAATACATAAACTTGCTATTAGTAGTAATACTATTAGCATCGTGTGAGAATTATTTGGACGTTAATACTGATCCAAATAATCCGACTGAAGTATCTCCAGATTTAATACTTCCGGTTGCACAAAAATTTACTGGTGAAATTATCAGTGCTTCTGATGAAGGCGGTAGAAGATACCAGGGATTAGCTAATCTAATGATGTATAACTGGAGCCAGGCTGATGGTTTTAACTGGTTTCCTGATGAATTTAAATATTTAGTTACTGCTGACTTTTATGACATTATATTCGAACAATCGTATTATGATGCTTTAAAACAGTATCACTTATTAACAGAATTGGAAGGTTCAGAGTATGATTATTATGAAGCAATTGGTATAATAATGAAAAGCTTTCATTTCCAACTTTTAGTTGATACCTATGGTGATATTCCTTATTCTGAAGCTTTAGGTAGAGGTGAAAATGCAACACCAGCTTATGACAATGCAGAAACAATTTATGAAGATCTAATAGTTCAGCTTACTGCAGCTATTGATTTAATTGATAATGCTGATGCTCAGGTTGAAGAAGTTGACGTTGACGATGCAATGTTTGGAGGCGATATGGATGACTGGAAGGCATTTGCTAATTCTCTTAAATTAAGAATCTTAACTCGTCTTATGACCAATAATCCAACTACTATTAATATCCAAACTGAACTTAATGCTATTATAGCTGATGGTTCTGGTTTCATTATGGATGATGTTGGAATTAATCCTGGTTATTTAATCGAAGAAGGTAAACAAAATCCATTCTGGAATTTATATGGATGGGATGCTGGATTAGGAATTTCAATGAGTAACAATGCTACTTGTGCATCTGATTTCATGATTGATTTCTTAACAACAACAAATGATCCACGTATTGATTATATCTTTGAAGAACCAGCTACTGGTCATTTAGGTGTAATGCAAGGATTATTAGATTATGATGTTATACCTGATCAGTTTGTTCCTGCAAATGTTTCTAACTTAGGCCCTGGTATTCTACAAAGTGGCACGCAAGATGTAGTTATTTACACTTTAGCTGAATTATATTTTAACTTAGCTGAAGCTGTTCAAAGAGGATTTATAGGTCTTCCTGGAACTGCTGAAGAAAATTATGACGATGGAGTTGAGGCTTCTTTTGATTATTTAGGTGCTCCTGATGCTGCAGGTTACTATAGTCAAAGTATGGAAAATGTTAGCTATACTTTTTCAACAGATAAATATGATGCTATTTTTACTCAAAAATGGCTTGCTACACATAGTATAACTGCTGAACAATCATGGTTTGATTATAACAGAACTGGTTATCCATCAGGTCAACCTGAAGTTTCAACAGGATTCCCTGTGTGTATATTAGGAATTGAAGCAGGTCATGCTGACAGACCAGTTAGGTTAATGTATCCTGCAAGTGAAATTTCTGTTAATGGAGAAAATGTTCCAGCGCAGCCCGATGCATTCACTGCTAAAATATTTTGGGGATTATAATATTAAAACTATTTAATTATGAAAAAATTAAAATATATAATAATATTCATATTAGGCCTGGGAATGTTTAACTCTTGCTTAATAGATAATGATTCTGATTTAGATCAGAATGAAACCGGATATAATTTGGTCGGTTTTGCAAGTGTATCTACTACGGTTGCAGGTATTTCAGATGGTAACGAATATGACTTTGAAGTTGATTTGAAATTGGTTGGACCAACTTCAATGGATATTACTAGTGATATTACTGTAACAATTGGTGCACACAGTTCATCTACTGGTATAGCCGGTACACATTTTAGAATTGATAATCCAACAGTTGTGCTTGAAGCAGCTAATAATCATTTAGGTAAATTCGAGTTTACTATGTTAACTGCTGGTATTGTTGCTCCTTTAGATACTGCTCCTCATTTAGTTTTAGAAGTAGTTGAAGCTACTGGAGATCCTAAAGTAGAAAATAATGGTAAAACATTGGATGTTACATTAAGTTATCAATGTTTCTCTAATTTAGCAGGTTCATATGACTGTACTATGCAAAGAGATGGTGGTACCATTTACAACTATGTTGATAATATTACAGCAACAGGTGTTGGCGCATACCGTACAAGTGAAGTAGGACACTGGATTGGTGGTCTTGGTGTTGGTACTCCTGGATATACATTTTATGATGAATGTAATAAAATTAGTATTCCTGGTCAGATGTTAGTTAACTATTATTCAAACTGGGTTGAAGGAACTAAAGCTGGAGCTGTTGATCCTGTTACAGGAATCATAACAACTGAGTATTCAATTACTTCAAGTTGGGCAAGTACATATGCTAATACTTATGTTCCACAATAGGAGTTATTTAAATTTATTAATAATTAAAATTTAATATAATGAGAAAAAATATATTATATAATTTAATCGGACTAGCTTTATTAGTTGGGAGCATAGTATCGTGTGATACTGCATCTCAGGATGTGAGTCCTATTGTAGCACCTGATGATAGTTATCCGGTTGTTACAGGGATAACTCTTGAAAATACAGGTACAATTACGGAAGGGGATGTAATTACTTATACAATTACTATAAATAAACCTATTGACCGTGCATTAAAATTTTCAGCTGTATTGGATACAAATCTGACAACTTTAGTTGAACATGTTGATTTTGATTTTACAGGTGGAACAATAGAAGCGTGGGAAACTGAGACTGAATTACAGATTGTTACTATTCAAGATGTATATCCAGAATCTGATGGTGTTATAGCTTTCCAATTAACACTAGCAAGTTTAGCTGAAATGTATTTAGTACATCCAGATAATGTAATGCCTTCTGCTTCAGCAACAGTGGCTAATTATACTTCTGATGAATTGTTTTTAGAATTTCATTGGGATGTTGATGTATATCTTCCTGGAATAGGTACTTATCCAGCTGGTGCAAATGTTGACTGGGATATTTTCATGTCTCCAGATGCAACTTATGATCCAAATGATCCTTGGGCTTCAGTTGATTATACTTATTACGCAGCTACAGGTAGTGAACCAGAAGAAATTGAGTTGACTGGTGCAGCAGATGGTGACTATGTATTCTGGGCCGATTTATGGTCGAATGGATTTTGGGGATACGGTGCTACTACTGAAATTCCTATTACTACAATGGTAATGAAACCTGGTATATTTGTTTTATCAATTGCACAAGATCCAGCTACAATTATTAATGCTGGAACTGCAGGATATTTGGAAGGTGGAGCTGCATCTGCTACTTGTGTTAAGGTAACTATTGCAGGAACTACTTATACTGTTTCTGACTACAACGATGTTGTAGTAGGTTCAGGTAAAATTCCATCTGAAAGAACTCCAAGAAGTTTCATTAAATAATCGTAATTAATTTTACTAAAATATCTGTGAGGCTATCAATATTGATAGCCTCACTTTTTATATTTGTAAACCGCTCCTCAATTTAAATTAGTATTCATTATTAAAATATGTGGTTTTAAAATAATTAATAAATGACTCTTGTATATTTTAAAATGACTTAAATATTAGAAATAAAGGATGTAGATATCTAATTTATCTTCAAAATATCAAATCAAATAGTTACATTTACACTTTTTATAATTGAAAAAAGACCGTGAAATGCGCATTAAAGATATATATTTATCAGCTCCACAAATTTCTCTACCTAAACAAAAATTCGACAATAAAGAGATTATTGACAGAGTGCAGGAGAATTTTAAGGGATCTAAATTAGAATTTAAAAAAATCAAAAGTGGAATCTCGGTTGTTTTCAGATATTGTGATACTGATCTAAGGTACCTGGGAACTGAAACTGGTAAAAAACCATTGGATTATGCTGTAGAAGCAAGCCGAATTGTTTGTGAAAAAAATAATATTGATCCTTCAAGTTTAGATTTGGTAATATACGGAGGAATATTTAGAGAATATTTCGAACCTTCAACTGCAATGGAAATTGCTTCAAGATTAAATATTGATAAAGCACATGTCTTTGATGTTACAACGGCTTGTGCTGGCATGTTGCAAGCAGTGAACACAGCAGCTTCTTTTATGATGGCGGATCCAAACATTAATACTGCCTTATGTTGTACAACTGACTTTCCAGCTGAAGCTATTGATTATAATATTCAGAGCTTTGAGGAACTTTCAGTTAAGGCTGCAGGATTAACGTTGGGAAGTGCAGCATCAGCATGGATTCTTACAAGAGAACCTTTGGAGGGAGGAAGTGCGAAGCTAATTGAAATACAAAATACTTCTGTTCCAAAAGCTTATGATTTATGTCAAGTATCAGTCGAAAATAGAAAGTTTTCTTCTCAGAGTAAAGAAGTTTTTGATTTGGGACTGGAATATGTGCCAGGTGAAATTAGAAATATATTGAATACAGTTAATTGGAATATTGAGGATATTGATTGTTTTATATCACATCAACCAAGTAAAAAGATTATACATCAGATTTGCGATGTATTAGAAATAGATCATAAAAAGGCTCCGGTAATTCATAATTTGTATGGTAATACAGTAAACTCAAGTGTGCCTATGGTGCTTGATTACGTATTGAATAGAAAGGAATTAGAAGATAAAAATAAAATAATACTTTCTAGTGCTGCAGCAGGGTTTACGATGTTGACTATTGCGGCCGAGTGGACGAAATCGTAATGTTTACACAGTTTAAAACTCTACATATTTTATTTAATACCTTTGGGTTTAAACTCAAATATTTGATTATACCTATTTATAGGATTTCATATACTTCCATTCGCTTATTAGGAGAGTTTTTTGATAAATTGTTTTTTTATAATTACAAAAACGCAGTATTAAAAAATCCAGTATTTTTAATCGGACATCCTAGAAGCGGGACTACTTTTCTGCATAAATTTATTTTAAAAAACTGCACAGAGTTTAAAGGAATGTATTTATGGGAAATGATTTTTTCTTCATTAACATTAAGATGGTTGATAAGGCCTATTTTGCCTTATTTAATAAGAAAATTCCCCAAGAATATGTACGATCCAAATATTCATAAAACGGGCCTTGATGAGGCTGAAACTGATGATGTAGCTTTATTTTTCAGAAACTTTGAAGGGATGTTTTATTGGTTATACTTTTCTGCCTGGAAAACTTTTACCAGTTTTGATAATTTAAAGGATGATTTGATTAAACAGAGTAAGTTGGAGAAAACAATTAAATACTTAGAAATATTACATAAGAAAAACATTTATTTAACAGGATCGAAAAAAAGACTTTTCTCCAAGTCTTTCTCCCTAGTTATGGATATGGACAAGTTATACGCAAAGTTTAAAAACCCGAAGATCATAGTCCTCCTGCGTGATCCTATTGAGGTTATTCCTTCAAGTATTTCATTAGCCAATAATGTGCAGAAAAATATTAACAATTTAGAAAAGCTAAGTGATCAGAAAAAACAAGTATATTATGGGAATTTATATAATGCTTCGTTAAGTTTTTTTAAGTTTTTTGATGATCAGATTACTGATAATGTAAAACTTAAAGAAAGTATTTTGCTTATAAGCCATAAAGAATTAAAAGAAGATTTTGAAAATACAATGAATAAAATTTGTGATTATTGTGAAATTGAACAAACCTCAGAGTTATTAGATGCTGTAAAAAAACAGGCTACAAAACAACCTAATTTTAAAGGGAAACATGTTTATAGTTTAGAGGAGTTTGGATTTTCAGTTGAACAAGTTAAAAAGGATTTTCTCTTTCTTTATACCAAATATAATTTATAAATTATTTTGTAATAACTATTTTACGTGTTACTGACGAATTATTCCCACTACTTATTCTACAAAAATATATTCCTGTACTCAGGTCGTCTGTTTTCACTTCAATTTGATCATCGTTTATGTGGTTAAAACTCTTTAGTAAGATTCCTGACGAATTAAAAATGTCTATATGATATGTTCCTCTTTCATTAAAGTTAATTGTAAAATATTTATGAGCAGGATTTGGGTATATATTTATATTTGAACCGTATTCAATTAAATTGTTGGTTGCAGTAACAGGTGGAGGAACATCCCATTCAAATCTATAACTTCTATATACTAAATGAAAATAAGTATCAAATGTTAATTCATATGCAATAGATTTATCTGGCCTGACTTCAGTGATTTTTGAAATTACATCTACTTCCTTTATAGAAGTATCTGTAGAATTAAGAATAATTTGTCCCCAATTTATAAAAGTATTCCCATTATCAAGTCTTTGCACATTTCCCATAGAGCTGGCCCAATATTTTTCAGGATGTTCATACTCCCAGACCAGGGTAGCAGTTTTATTTATTTCATCTATTGTGTATTCTTTTGCCTTAGAAATTTGAGGTGTATGACATGTTCCATTATCGTATAGTGTAATATTGCCATTGGGTAATCTTCTAATGTCATGTTGTTTGCAAAAACCTACGTCATTTATAAATGTAAATTCATTCTTTACACCTCCCAAACGCCAGATTATATCTCCCGTTGTTCTGTCAATTTTAATAATCTGATCCATTGCTCTTAATGAAACTAAAATATGACCATCAAAATCTACTTCTATAGCATTTCCGTGAATAAAAATAGTATGTGTTAATGATGTATCTACGCCATAATCACCAATGTCAAAATGATCAAAACTTCTCCATTGGAAAATTACATTTTTATTTTTATCAATTTCTTGAATTACTAATCCTTCAATTTTTATACTATCATCTAATTCGTTAGTAGCAAAAGTTTGCACATCATATGCCATTAAAAATGCATGCCCATTTTCAAGTACTTGCAGTTCATGCCAATCAGCATTATAGCCATTTCCGCATGCAAAGGAATCAATAACAGAGTAAGTGGAATCAAGCATATAAAAATTTTTGTTATTCCAAAAAGTTAGATATCCATTTTTTTGAAGCGTAAAACATAGTCCACGATTGTTATCTTGGTGTGCAAAAAATGGTGATCCATCATTTTCAATTATTGCATAGAATCGATCATTATCTGATGCAAATGCGGATATATTATGAAAGAAAATTTTCCCTTCAGCCGGATTGTCATTTATGTTAACAGTGACAGGAGGGAAGTAATCTTTATTTTTAAAGTAAGAATTGTATTTATAATACGAATTGCTTATTACAAACTCTTCGTCTTTTACATGGAATAAAAAATCAGGAATATTTATTTTTAAACCTGTTTCTAACTCTATTTTATAATTTGCATGTACGTAAATAGTTTCTCCATATTCAAATTTGTCGTTAGAACTTAAAATAATTGTTCTATGATCGTCTGAAGTTAAATAGTTAATATTAGAATATTCTCTTTTTGATCCAGTAATAACGAATAAGTCATTTTTTAATGAGTTTGATTTTACTGGTGATTTAAATTTTAATATAATTGATGTTTCAGGATTATGAAATTTTGATCCAGGAACTGGTGAAACACTGAGTAGTTGACTAAATGCACTGTTTGTAATTATTATTAATAATACAATAAAAATATTTCTAAATATATTAGTATTCATTTTAGATTAATATTTTACTATAGATTTTGTAATCAGAACATTATTCTCAAAAATAATTTTGACTAAATATATACCTGCATCTAATTTTGAGATATCTATTAACTCTTCTTTTGAACGAAATTTTGAATGTAAAATGGTCTGACCAGAGGTATTTATTATGTAATAATTAGCTTGATTAAAATTATCAGAATTAAGATTAATGCTTAACATCTCATTTACAGGATTTGGAAAAACATTAATTTCATCCTTAGTAGCATTAGGAGAAATGCTTGAAGTAATGTCTAAAAAGATATTATCAACGAATAAAGTGCTGCCTGTATCGAAAATACTAGTGTCAGATGAAAGAATTATTATATTCATACTGTCAGGATCTTCCGAAGAACTATAATATATAGGTGCTTCAAAAAGAGCCCAGTCGTTTTGATTACTTGATGCAAATATTCCAATTCCTATTGTATCACTTACTTGGGTATATTGATTAAATTTAGTTAAAAATATACTCATAATACAACTATCTATACCTGAGGTTGAGTATTTGTAATAACCTGATAATAAAGATGGTCTTCTAGTAAAAGGTATACCTCCGAAAACCTTAGCCTTTCTTGTTGATAGATCAATATCAAAAATGCCAAGTGTAATTATTCCTGCTACTTTAACTATATCTCCTGAAATATTCTGCTCAACCGTTTCTAATTTAACACACGAACTTCCAGAGTATACATCTGAATTTTCTTGAAAAACAGGATTGAAGGTAATTACAGAAAATGCAGAAAAATTTGAAGTTCCCCAGGAAACAGGATTAAGAAAACTTTCTTCGTTTTGCCATTCTTCAAAATCAGCATTTGGAATTAATTGTGAGAATACTGCATTGTAATGGAGAAGGATTATTATTAATATAATCAGTGATATGATTTTCTTTCTTAGCATATTTTATTTTTATGGCAAATTTAATTTTTTTTTAAGGGTTTATGATATTATTTGAAAATAAAGTTATAATGTAAATATATTAACCAAATGAAATTTTGAAATACTTTTTCTAAAAAATATTGCAAGAATTGATAAAGATGAAATTTCAGTTTATTAAATACCTTTTTTATATTTGCATTTTGAATAAACAAAAGCATAATGTCTAAAGAAAACAATATTCATCCTACATTCGATAAAATCTTGAAAAGAGAGGATAAAGAAAGATTATTGAATCAAAAGTCTATTGTAATATGGATAACTGGTTTATCGGGTTCGGGAAAAACTACAATCGCCAAAGACCTAGAACAGGAATTACATAAAAGGGGGTTTTTAACTAAGCTGCTAGATGGTGATAACGTGAGAACAGGAATAAATAACAACCTTGGTTTTACTGAAGCAGATAGAAAAGAAAATATAAGACGTATAGCAGAAGTATCCAAGTTATTTATGCTAGGAGGTGTTATTTTAATTAATTGCTTTATATCGCCAACCAAAGAAATAAGAGACCAAGCAAAGGATATTATTGGAGAGGAAGATTATTTTGAAATATTTGTTAATACTCCTCTAGAAGAATGTGAAAAAAGAGATGAAAAGGGACTTTATGCTAAAGCAAGAGCAGGATTAATTAAAAACTTTACAGGCATTGATTCTCCTTATGAAGAGCCACAAAATCCTGCTGTTGAAGTTAAGACTATGGAACTAGGAATAGAAGAATCTGTGCAACAAATTTTAAAGGTTCTTTTACCTAGGATTGAATATAAAAATGATTAATTTTACAGACTCTATTTGTAAATCAATTATATAATGGATAATAAGTACAGAATAAATCACCTACGTGAGTTAGAAGCAGAATCTATTTTTGTAATTAGAGAAGTTGTAGCACAATTTGAAAATCCTTGTATGCTTTTTTCGGGAGGAAAGGATTCAATAGTTATGTTTCATTTAGCAAGAAAAGCCTTTTGGCCGGCAAGGATTCCATTTCCTTTGATGCATATTGATACAGGACACAATTTCAAAGAAACTCTAGATTATAGAGATAAACTTATGAAGGAAACTGAAACTAAACTTATTGTAAGATATGTTCAGGATTCAATTGATCAAGGAAAAGTAGTTGATGAAACAGGAGTAAATGCAAGTAGAAATATTCTTCAAACAACAACATTATTAGATGGAATAGAAGAGTTAAAGTTTGATTGTGCTATGGGTGGAGGAAGACGTGATGAAGAAAAAGCCAGAGCAAAAGAGCGATTCTTTTCACATCGAGATGAGTTCGGACAATGGGATCCAAAAAATCAAAGACCAGAACTTTGGAATATTTTTAATGGTAAAAAACATATGGGTGAACACTTTAGGGTATTTCCTATAAGTAATTGGACTGAAATGGATGTTTGGCAATATATTTTATTGGAAAACATACCTATTCCAAGTTTATACTTTTCGCATGAGCGTGAAGTTATTGAAAGAGATGGGACAATTTTAGCGGCTGGTGAATTCGTTACTTTAAAGGAAGGTGAGGTTCCTGAAAAACGCATCATTCGTTTTAGAACTATTGGAGATATGACCTGTACAGGTGCTGTTGAATCAAAAGCAAACTCTTTAGAGGAGATTATTGAAGAGGTTGCAGCAACACGTGTTACAGAGCGTGGTGGAAGATACGATGATAAAAGATCAGAAGCTGCGATGGAAGATCGCAAGAAGGAAGGTTATTTTTAGTTAATTCGAAAATTATAAGTAATAATACTATGGCAGAAGATTACAATAAGGGATATTTAGATATGGAGCTTTTACGATTCACAACAGCGGGTAGTGTTGATGATGGAAAAAGTACACTTATTGGACGATTATTATACGATAGTAAAGCTATTTTTGAAGATCAAATGGAATCTATCGAAAAAGCCAGTTTGAAAACTGGTGATGGAGAAGTTAACTTAGCTTTATTAACAGACGGATTGCGTGCTGAACGAGAACAAGGAATAACAATTGATGTGGCATATCGTTATTTTGCTACTCCAAAGCGAAAGTTTATTATTGCAGATACTCCAGGACATGTTCAGTATACACGTAATATGGTTACAGGTGCTTCAACAGCAAATGTAGCACTTATATTAATTGATGCAAGAAATGGCGTAATAGAGCAAACTTTGCGACATGCTTTTATAGCATCTTTACTTCAAATTCCTCATATCATTGTTTGTATCAATAAAATGGATTTGGTTGAATATAAAGAAGAGGTATTTGAGAATATAAAAGATGATTTTGATAGAATAGCTACAAAACTTGATGTTCATGATATACGTTTTGCGCCAATTAGTGCAAAATTGGGCGATAATGTGGTGGATAGATCTAAAAAAATGGATTGGTACGATGGACCTACATTATTGTATTTATTAGAAAACATTCATATTGCAAGTGATATAAACCATATTGATACCAGATTCCCCGTACAGCATGTTATTCGTCCGATGAAAGAGGAATTTCATGATTACAGAGGTTATGCGGGAAGAATTGAAGGAGGTGTATTTAAAGTTGGAGATAAGGTTAAGGTATTACCAAGTGGATTAACTTCAAAAATAAAGTCTATTGACGTTTTTCAAGGAAACGTTGAAGAGGCATTTGCACCACAATCTATTACACTTTCACTTAATGATGACATTGATATAAGTAGAGGTGATCTTATTATAAAAGATAATGGCTTACCTCGTTCAAGCCAGGATATAGAAATGATGATCTGTTGGTTCCATGAAAAACCTTTAGTTTTAGGCGGGAAATATATGCTTAAACATACTACTAATGATCTAAGATGTGTTATTCGTGAAGTTAAATATAAAATAGATGTAAATACACTAGAACATAACGAGGATAACAAAAAAGTAGGCTTAAATGATATAGCAAAAATAATTATAAAAACTACAAAACCGTTGTATTTTGATCCTTATCGTAAAAATAGGAAAACAGGTAGTGTTATTTTAATTGATGAAGCAAACAATAATACGGTTGCCGCAGGAATGATTATTTAAAATTCTTATATAATATAAATTATTTAAAAGCTCCATTAGGAGCTTTTTTTATACAATAAAAAGTTCTCAACAACATCATTATGATCAAAAGCTAGTTTTGGAATCTCATTAATAGAAAACCACTTAAGACTTTTAGCATCATCATTAGCCCTAATTTCTTGATTCTTTTTAGGTAAGATTCCATAATATACTACAGATATTGTTCTACCTCTTGGGTCTCTTCCAATTTTACCAAACGTACGAAATTGAGATAATTTAATTTTGGATATTGAGGTTTCTTCTTCTAATTCTCTATAAGCAGCTTCTTCAATTTCTTCTTCTATGTCAACAAATCCTCCTGGTAAAGCCCACTGATTTTTGAATGGCTCATTTTTTCTTTCAATTAATAATATTTGAACAGAATCCTTAACTTCTTTAATTACAATAATATCAACAGTAACCGCAGGACGAGGATAAGCATAAGTATAAATCATCACTCTTTATTGTTTTCGTCGGTTATGTGTTTTTCTTTTTCTTTTTGTTGTAATCTTTTGTTTATCACATAAATTACAATAACTACCGATACAATAAAAACTAAAATATAAAATTTACCCATTTTAAGTTTTTTTAGATGATTCTTTTTATAACGCGTAACTTATGCGTATATTTTTTCTTCTCTAGATTATTTATTCCTTGCTGATCAATTCTGTCGATACGAACTTTACCTGATGCGTGTATAATCTCAAAAGTATTTAATAAAATTCCCACATGAATTATATTTCCTTCATTATCGTCAAAAAAGGCAATATCACCAGGTCTTGCATTTGAAATAAAGTCTACCGAATTTCCAATATTTACTTGTTGATTTGTATCACGAGGAATTTTTTCCCCAAGTATTTTAAATACAACCTGAACAAAACCAGAGCAGTCAATTCCCAAAGCATTTTTCCCACCCCATACATAAGGACAATTTAGAAATTGTTTCGATATAGATGTTATGTTTAACTGTTTATCATTATCTGCATCCAGTAACGTATACCGATTATTACTAATTTGAAAGGTATTTTCAGCTTTATTGAACTTAGGTAATGTTGAACCTGCTGTCAATATTAAAGGCTCATTATTGCTATTTAAAATTGTATTTATCAGGTTTTGTGTTACAACTTGGTTGTTAGTATTAATATCATTATATAATTTTTCATCAATTATACTAATACTACCATTATCTATATATCCCAAATAATCATCAAAAGAAGATTTAATATAACTCCATTTTATTGTTTCTTCTATTATTTGAAAAGTTTCACCAAACAGAATTTGTGTGATCATTTCACTTCGATCGTTTGGTTCTTTTCTAACCGGGATAACACTAAGTTCACTAATTCCGTATTTCGTCATATGCTTTATTATTCTACATTCTAAAAATAAGAATTACTAAGTTAAAAATTTAAAAATTAAACAAAATTAATGTCTAAAAACAAAAAACAGATTTAATTGTTACCTCAATGAACAGTAAAACAACTATATTACCCGTATTATTATTGATGAAAATTTATACATTTGTATTAAACAATTCCGATTAAAATGAAGCGATTTATCGAGTATTTAAGAAAAAACTACAAATATATTTTCAGAGCTTTCCTTTTTGTTATGACAATAGTGGTAATAGTATATATTTTCCCGCGAGAAGGAAAATTCAGATATGAGTTTCAAAAGGGCAGACCTTGGTTACATGAAAACTTATACGCTCCTTTCGATTTTCCAATTTATAAGAGTGAGAGCCAGCTTGAAGATGAACAAGATAGTGTACTAAAGTATTTTAATCCTTATTTTAAGTATGATAGTGCAGTTGTAACAAATGAAACAAATAAATTCTTGAAATATTATTCAGATAAGCAAGAAGAGTTTATTGATAAAGAGACTAAAGAGAATACAAGTTTTAATAATTATAGAAAACAGACTTTTACAACCAACTCTGAAAATTTTAAAAACAATGCAAAACAAATAATAGAAGAAATATATTTAAAAGGTATTATTGAAATTAATGAGGTAACAGAACCATTATCAGATGATGAAGAAATAATTCTCTTAAAAGGGAAATTAGCAGAAAATACCATTTTAGTTAACACTTATTCTCAAAAAAGCGCATACGAGTATGTAAGAACTTCAGTGGATTTATATAGTGAAGAAAACTCTGCTAAACTGAGTTATCCAGACTTTTATCGAAGTATTAATCTGTATGAATTTATTGTTCCCAATATTTTTTATGATCAAAGTACATCTATGAAAATAAAAAATGAATTATTGAGCAATATATCGTTAACAAAAGGGATGATTCAGGCAGGTGAGAAAATTATTTTTCAAGGTGAAATAGTAGATTCAAGACTGCATAGAATATTGGAATCACTTAAATATGAATCAGAAACCAGGCTTGGAAATGGGTATTTCTCTCAGGTAATATTATTAGGGCAAATAATTTTTGTTTTTGCCTGTATTTTAGTTTTGTTTTTATTTTTATTGAATTTCAGGAGCGACATTTTAAAACATAGCTTAAAAACTTTATTTATATTATTGCTGGTTCTTTCATTTGTAATGTTATCAAGGCTTTTTCCTAAGGTATTATATGGTGTTCCCTTTGTACTTGTTCCGATAATTATAAAAACATTTTACGACGCACGTTTAGCATTGTTTATTCATATTATTACAGTTTTATTAGTTGGATTTATTGCTCCAAATGGATTTGAGTTTGTTTTTTTAAGTTTTATTGCAGGAATAATCGCAATTTTTAGTTTAACAAATCTTTATAGAAGAGGTAAATTATTTCTTTCTGCCGGTTTAGTTATACTCACTTATAGTTTTGTTTACTTTGGTTTATCAGTAACTCAAGAAGGAAATCTGTCTAATATTGAATGGAAGAACTATATTAGTTTTGCAATAAATGGAGGATTTGTTTTATTAGCGTATCCTTTAATTTATATTTTTGAAAAAATATTTGGCTTCCTTTCGGATCTCACTTTAATGGAGTTGTCTGATACAAATCAGAAGTTACTTCGAACTCTTGCAGAAAAAGCTCCAGGCACATTTCAACACTCTATGCAGGTAGCTAACCTTGCAGAAGAAGCAATCTATAAAATTGGAGGTAATCCATTACTGGTTAGAACAGGAGCATTATACCATGACATTGGCAAAATGATTAATCCTATTTATTTTATCGAAAATCAACGTTCTGGATTTAATCCACATGATATGCATGAGTTTGATGAAAGCGCTAATATTATAATTAGTCATGTTAAGGATGGTATTGATTTAGCTAAAAAGAATAATTTGCCAGATCCATTGATCGATTTCATTAGAACACACCATGGAACTACGAAAGTTCAATATTTTTATAGATCATATATTAAAAAGTTCCCAGATTTAGATGTTGATATTAATATGTTTACATATCCAGGACCAAAACCATTTTCTAAAGAAATGGCAGTTTTAATGATGGCTGACTCTGTTGAAGCTGCTTCACGCAGTTTATCAGATATTAATGAGGAAAAAATTAATAACCTAGTTGAGTCTATTATATCAAGTCAAATGAATGAAGGTCAGTTTGACTATGTTGATATTAATTTTAAAGATGTAACAGAAATAAAGTCTCTTTTTAAGGATAAGTTACTGAATATATATCACGCTAGAATAAAATATCCAGAACCCAAATAAAAATATATTGTGATAAAAAAACAGCCCTAAAAGGGCTGTTTTTTATTAGTTAAAGATGTTTACTATCTCATATCAATTATTTCAGTGTTAGGATAGTTCTTATCGTTAAATACAAAATAATTATCATCAAAATTTAAGTTTGTTTTATAATTATTAATTGAAATTGTATAATGCGAACCATCTTTCCCAAATATTGTAGCAGATATTAAGTGATAGACTTCCGTATTAACCTCTAATCTAATTCTTGAAAATTCTTCTTCTAAGTCAGCTGGGTATAAATCAATCAGAGCATGGTTCTTTCCTTCTTCAGTTATATTGCTAATTAATTGGTATTTATAGTCGTTCTCATAAATGGTAAATAGTCTTTTAGGATTGTTAAAAATGTCTTCATCATTTGGTTCTGGTTCGGTTATATTTACCTCATTTACTTCAGGAATATAATTATATAATGTTTTACCATCAAAAAATGCTTCAGTTTCCATAAAACGAAGCCGATATTTATCTCCTTTAATGATTATATTACCTTCAGATGAATTCTGAATATTTTCTTTTATGTTTTTAAAGGTTACTTTAAAGTCAGTGCTTATGCTTTTATGCGATTTTGTTTCTTCTGAAAGCTTATCAAGTATCTTTTTTGCTTCAGGATCTTGCTGTGAGAACGCAAGATTAAATCCTAAAATTAGAATAGAAAATAATAATATATTTTTCATGAAATAGATTTTATACATTGTCTAGGAAATCTTTCAAATACTGTTCCAAAGAATATTCATCCTGGAACAATACCTGACGTGCTTTACTTCCTTCAAAGGGTCCAACAATATTTGCAGCTTCAAGTTGATCAATAATTCTACCTGCACGATTATATCCAATTGAAAATTTTCTTTGAATTAATGATGTTGATCCTTGCTGATGTCTGACAACCAAACGTGCTGCATCTTCAAACATTGCATCTCTTTTTGAAAAGTCAACTTCACCAATCTCATCTGCACCTTCAGGAGTATATTCGGGTAACATAAAAGCCGTTGGATAGCTCTGTTGATCACCAATAAAATCAGTAATTTTATCTAATTCAGGTGTGTCAATAAAAGCACATTGCAAACGTGTCAAATCGCCTCCGGTTGAGATAAGCATATCTCCACGACCAATTAACTGGTTTGCTCCTGGCGTATCAAGAATTGTTCTAGAATCAATCATTGATGATACTCTGAAAGCAATACGAGCAGGGAAATTAGCTTTAATTGTTCCTGTAATAATATTTGTTGATGGCCGCTGAGTAGCAATAATTAAATGAATCCCAATTGCTCTTGCTAATTGAGCTAAACGGGCAATTGGTCCTTCAATTTCTCTTCCTGCTGTCATTATTAAATCAGCAAACTCATCAACAACAACAACAATATAGGGTAAATACTTATGTCCTTTTTCAGGATTTAATTTACGTTCAATAAACTTCGCATTATATTCTTTTATATTTCTTACATGAGCCGATTTTAATAGATTGTAACGATCATCCATTTCAATACAAAGAGAATTTAGGGTGTTAACAACTTTCTGAGTATCAGTTATGATAGGCTCGTTAGTATCGGGTAATTTAGCTAAATAGTGTTTTTCAATTTTTGAATATAATGTTAATTCCACTTTCTTAGGATCAACCATTACAAATTTTAATTGTGCTGGATGTTTTTTATAGAGAAGTGATGCAATAATGGCATTTAATCCTACTGATTTACCTTGACCAGTAGCACCTGCTACCAGTAAATGAGGCATTTTAGCAAGATCAATAACATAAGTGTCATTCGAAATGGTTTTACCCAAACCAATTGCTAACTCATATTTGGATTCGCTAAATGCTTTTGATTCAAGAATAGATCTCATAGATACTATTTCTGGTTTTTGGTTTGGAACTTCTATACCAATGGTTCCTCGACCTGGAATAGGAGCAATTATACGAATTCCTAATGCAGATAAACTTAAAGCAATATCATCTTCCAGATTTTTAATTTTTGATATTCGAACACCTGGAGCCGGAATAATTTCATAAAGTGTTACGGTTGGACCAACAGTAGCTTTAATCTTATCAATTTGTATTTTGTAATTAGCAAGTGTTTCAACAATCTTGTTCTTGTTTGCAATAATTTCTTCTTTATCAATTTCACCGTTGCTATCATTGCCATATTCTTCTAATAAATCTAATGGTGGAAGAATATATGACGATAATTCCAATGTTGGATCGTAATCCTCAAGTTCGTAATTTTTAAAATTACCATTTAGTTTTTCCTCTTTATGTTTTTCTTCAATTGTAAGTTCAATATCCTCTTCCTCATGTAAACTATCCTTAGGATCTACGGAAGTTTCTACAGGTTCTTCATTTTTCTTTGTTGTAAATATAAGATCATCAGGAACTTTATTTTCTTCCTGATTGTGTTCTTGTTTCTTTATATCGACTTCTTGTTTTTCAGTATGTTGTTCAGGTCGTCGATCATCAAATTCTAAATAATCTTTCTTAAATAATCGCGAGGATATTTTTATAATCCAATCATATGATTTTCTAAAAGAGAGAATAACAAATGATATTGTCAATATAAAAAGTAAAAAGGCAGTTCCCACTTTTCCTAAAAAAGAGTTTAACCATTCAGCCATTATAAAACCATGTCCACCACCTAATCCACTTCCTAAGAAGCCATGTGAATTACCAAATAAATATCCTAGAAGTACAGATAAAATAATAGTACCAATAATAGTTATTTTAAATGCTTTACGAATAGGGTAGATTTTAATTTTGAAAAAGCGAAATCCAATAACTAATAATAAAAAAGGAAATGTAAATGAGGCTATTCCGAACCATTTGTTAATAAACAAATTAGCAAAATGTGCACCTGCCTTACCTGACCAGTTTTCAACAGATATTTCTGAAGGTGATACGACTTTTGAAAACTGAAAACTTTGGTCAACTTTCCAGGTAAAAAAATACGATATAAATGCCAGTGTAAGAAAGGCTGATAAAAAAACTGTTGTAACTCCTAATATTATTTTTAATCGTTCATCGGAGAATAGTTTATTCTTTCTTTTTTTAACTTTTATTTTATTATTACCTTTTTTAGCCATAGAATATTACACAAAATTATTTTTAACCTTGAAGCATGAAATTTACTACAAAGAAATATAAATAACCTTAAATATTATTAGAAAAATCGATTTATATAAGAAACGTTTTGCAAACAAATTATTGTTTGAGTAATTCAATAATTTCAATCATAGTTTTTTTATTGATTGAATCATAACCTTCAGGGATTTTGAAATCTTCAGAAGCAACTTCTGCAGCCTGAACTTTTTTTGCGGTAAGTTTCATTGGCATATCGTAAAGTTTTAATTGAAACTCAAGTAATACACCTTTTATTGACTTGAAGGGAGTTTGAGCGTTTACATTATTTATAATAATATCATTTGTATAGTAAATAAAGAAGGGTTCTATATTTGAATCAGGGATAGTAACTTTTGCCTTTTTGCTTTTAAATCCACAAATCTCTACAATAGTATCTAATTCTTCAATTCTCATTCCCGGTAATTCTTCAAAAAATAACGACTGATCATTAATTTTTTCAACGTACTTATATTTTTTATTTAAAACCTTAACAAGCGTTATATTCTTCTTTTCTTTATAATTTTGGATATGTGTAAAGCTGACAATTCCTGAAAATCCTTCTATTTTATTTAAAGTATTGTTGTTTTTAAACTTAATGGTCATTTTTTTAGGTAAAAGCCCTTTCATAAAGCTGTCCATCGAATCATCGAGGTACTCAATATCGTATTCAATATAACCTTCTCTAATACGATCCTTATGCTGAATCTTTTTACACGAACTTAATAATGTGAAAATCAGCGTGATAATAACAATTGCTCTTATTCTCATATACGTCTCTTAAGGGTTATACCCATATAATGTGTAAAATAATTATCTAAAATAATTAAAGTAAAGAAAAAATCAAAGCTTATTATTTAAGTAATTATCAATTATTTGATAAAGTGCCCAAAAATGGCATATAATGTTTGTTTGATAATATAATAAAGAGTGATCATTTTATTAATTCGGAAAGATTTTTTTTATAGATTTGTAAAATTAAGTATTAATAATATATAAATTAATGAATATGAATAAATTAGCTGTAATTGCATTAGGAGGTAATGCACTTTTACGCGGTAACCAGATAGGAACAATAGATGAACAAGAACAAAATACCTTTGATACGCTTGAAAATTTTGTGTATTTAATTAAAGAAGGTTATGATATTGTTATCGGTCATGGCAATGGTCCGCAAGTTGGTAATATCTTAATGAGAAATGATGCTGGAGAACAAATGTATAATATCCCTCAAATGCCACTAGATATTTGTGTAGCAGATTCACAGGGAGGAATTGGCTATATGATTGAGAGAATGTTAAGAAATGTCATGAAAAAACATGGAATAAACAAAGAAATTGTTACTCTAGTTACATCTGTGGTTGTTGATAAAGATGATCCTGCGTTTAAAGATCCACAAAAACGTGTTGGTAAAATATATACTAAAGAGCAAGCTGATAAGTTAACTGATGATAAGGGTTGGGAGTTTAAAGAAGAAGTAAAGGCTGATGGTGGTTGGAGAAGAGTAGTTCCATCTCCAAAACCAATTAGTATTATGAATGAAAAGGTTGTAGAAAAATTAGCACGTGAAGGAAATATAGTTATTGCAGTTGGTGGCGGTGGAGTACCTGTTTATATTGATGAAAAGAATGAGGTGAGACCGGCAGAAGCTGTGATTGATAAAGATTTTGCTTCGGCATTACTTGGAGCAAGAATTGGTGCTGATGAGTTTTATATTCTTACTGATGTACCTTATGTTTATATTAATTATAAAAAGGAAAATGAGCAGAAATTAGAATTCATTAATAAAGCAGATGCAGAAAAATATCTAGCCGATGGTCAGTTTTCAAAAGGAAGTATGGCTCCTAAAATTGAAGCTTGTTTAAGTTTTATTGAAAAAGGAGGAAAGAAGAGTGTGATTACTGAAGCTACAAAACTTGAAGATCGTTCTTATGGAACAAAGATTACTTTGGAATACGAAGATTAACAATAAAAAAACATTTAAAAATTAAAATTATGGCATTCAATTTAAGAAATAGAAATTTTTTAAAGCTTTTAGATTTTACTCCACAAGAAATTAAATTCTTATTAGATCTTTCTGTTGATCTTAAAAAAGCAAAATATAACGGAACTGAACAACCTAAATTAGCAGGTAAGAATATTGCTTTAATTTTTGAAAAAGCTTCAACTCGCACGCGATGCGCATTCGAAGTTGCAGCTTATGATCAAGGAGCGCATGTTACTTATTTAGGTCCTTCAGGATCACAAATTGGTGGTAAAGAATCAATGGCAGATACTGCAAGAGTATTAGGTAGAATGTATGATGGTATTGAATATCGAGGTTTTGGGCAGGATATAGTTGAAGAGTTAGGTAAATATGCTGGTGTTCCAGTATGGAATGGATTAACAAACGAATTCCACCCAACCCAAATTTTAGCGGATTTCTTAACTATGATGGAACATTCAGATAAACCATTACATCAAGTTACTTTTGCTTATGTTGGTGATGCTAGAAATAACATGGGTAATTCCTTAATGATAGGAGCTGCAAAAATGGGAATGAAATTCCGTTCAGTTGCTCCAAAGAGTGTTCAACCAACCGCAGAATTAGTTACTCAAGCTAATGAAATTGCAAAAGAAACTGGCGCTGAAATTATGGTTACTGATAATGTTCAGGAAGGTGTTAAGGGTTGTGATTTCATATATACTGATGTTTGGGTATCAATGGGAGAACCAGATGAAGTGTGGAAAGAAAGAATTAAATTATTAAAGCCATACCAGGTAAATAAAGCAATGATGGATGCTACAGGAAATCCAAAATGTAAATTCATGCATTGTTTACCAGCATTCCATAATAGAGAGACAAAAGTAGGGGAAGAAATTTTCCAAAAATTTGGTTTAGATGGAATGGAAGTAAATGAAGAAGTATTTGAGTCTCCTGCATCAATTGTGTTTGATGAAGCAGAAAACCGTATGCATACGATTAAAGCCGTAATGGTTGCAACTTTAGGAGCTTAATTAAAATTCATTATAAAACCAAAGGGTGTCTATAAAGACACCCTTTTTTTGGATTATATAAAATGTAACTTATTCTTTGGAAATAACAATCTAAGATTAAATATGGTTAGAATTAAAACAATTGGTAAGTATGTTAATTCAAAATACTGAATTTTAAACAACCATATTGGAATCATTAATATTAAAAACAACTGAAGAATACCCAATATGTATTTCTTCAACTTGATTCGATTCTTGAATTTAAAAATAGCAAATATTAGATATAAAGGATTTATCCACATTAAGTTTAAATTATATACTAACTCACGATGTTCGGTTATAAGACTTAAGAAAAGTACAACTAAACCAGTTAATCCTATAAAGAATAATAATGATGATTGAATAATTTTCTTATTAAATGAAACTGCAATTAGAAATAAAATCGAAAAGATCAACAAAGGATTTGCCCACAATGGATATGTATTGTTTGAATCATAAACTTGATTGTAAATCTTTTCTTCTCTAACTATCTTTTCTCCATTAACCTTTATATTTCTTATTTCGAAGCATAAATAATCAGGTAAGAACATACTCTGAAACAAATCAATTTTTCTGTCAACCTGATACCCCATAATAAGACTCATACTGAACTTAAGCCAAAGTCTTTCTTGAAGGAACTCATTTAATTGCTGCCTGTAAGTTTTATTGGTTAAACTATTTTGGAAATCAGTTTCAACATTTTCAAGAATTAAATCTCTTAACTCAGAAGTACAGTTTTTACCTACAAAACTATATAAGTAATATCTGTTCTCTGGCCTGTATAAATATTCTAAACGTCTAATAATTTTTATCTCATCTTCTTCTGATAAATTTAGGATTTGTTCAGTAATTTGCCTGTTTTCGTTTAAATAACTTTGATAAAAATGGAGGGTTTGGTGGGCTCCTAACATATAATTTAATTTCCCTTTTATAAACTTTAGATAAAAATTAGGAGTGTCAAAATCAAAAATGCCAAAATTGTAAACAATATCTAATTTAGCATTCTTGTCAACCACACGAATTGCACTATGTCCCCAGGCACTAAAGGTTTCTTTTCCGCTCGAACAAGTTAATAAGCTAATCTCAACCTGATCGCTCGATTTTGTTTGTAAAATCCCAATGCTTAGAACTATTAATATACTACTTAGAAGCTTTTTCAATTTTTAACAATTTAAAAAGATTTGTATTCATTATTTGGTCGGAATGGGTAGGTTATGTTGTTGTAAAAATGATAATTTATCCCAATAGCCTCGTTGAAACTTAATTTTACCATTAATAATCTGAAAAAAACCGCATCCTCTTAATCCTAAAGGATCTTTCCATTCTAATATTACCCAATCTCCATCTTCGAAAATATTCTCCACAATACATACCATCTTAGCTACTACAAATTCATTTTTAAACATCTCTTTAATTGCATCTTTACCTTGAATGGGTTCGTTTGTAACCTGATGATTTATTGCATCTTCGTGATAGAATTCTGCTATTTGTTCAGCATCGGCTTTGTTAAATGTGTCTATCCATCTAAGGATTAAATCTTTTTTATTCATAATCTAGAAGATTCCTTTTATAAAATGCCAGGTAATATATATCGAAGCTGCAAGTTTTAATCCAACGCCCATAAGAAATCCAACAAAAGCACCAATCCCAGCTTTAAATGCATCTTTATTATTTGCTCCTTTAATTGATTCTCCTATAATTGCACCAACTAGCGGACCTAAAATAAGACCTAAGGGACCAAGAAAGATTATTCCTATAATCATACCAATTGTAGCACCCCACATTCCAGCTTTAGTTCCTCCAAATTTCTTAGTTCCCCAAATTGGGACTATATAATCCATTACAGTTACTATAATTGCTACAAATGCTAGAATCAATAAGAAATTAGTTGAGTACTCAGCAAACTCAGTAAAGTGTAATATTAGTATTCCTATAAAACTTAGTGGTGGACCTGGTATTATGGGTAAAATGCAACCTATTAAACCAAAAATAATTAGAATAATTGCAATAGCAAGTAAGAAATAGTCCATAAAGCAATAATATTAGTAATTATCGATAAAAATAATCATTAAATCAAATTATCAAAAAAAGTACTAAAATAAATGGTGTCTAAATAAGTTTATTTTTTGTTAAGGATTTTAGATTACTAATATCTGATTTTATATCACAAGAAGAACAACTACATGAATTGTTTGGCTTTTTTATAAAGATTTGTAAAAGACCATAAATTGAATATGCAATTGCTATAAGAGTTATAATTAAAACAATAAATTCCTGAATATTCATATTAAAAAAATAAGGAACCAACCTGATGTATTAATAAAGACATAAACCAGGCTATAAATGTTGTGTAAAAAACTGTAAAAATTGCCCATTTCCAATGACCAGATTCTTTTTTTATGGCCGCAATTGAAGCAATACATGGAAAATAGAGTAAAATAAATATAAGAAACCCGAAAGCAATAAGTGGAGTAAAAATAGGATTTCCATTTTCATCTTTCTCATTTTGTAATCTGTTAATTAAATTGTTTAAGCTTTCTTCATCCTCCGCTTGATATAAAACACCCATAGTACTAACAACAATTTCTTTAGCAGCAACTCCTGAAAGTAAACTAACACTCATTTTCCAGTCGAAACCTAATGGTCTCATTACAGGTTCAATGAAATTACCTATTTGGCCAATGTATGATTTAGCTTGCTCTTCCGAAGTTTTATTTATGAGGATTTCCTCAATTAATGCGCTTTTATTTGAAGGATTATCTTTTTTAATTTGAGTAATTTGTTGGTCATAGTTTACCGAATACTCTATGTTTCTTGGATAGTAACCCAGTGCCCATATAATTATTGAAGCAACTAAAATTACACCACCCATTTTTTTAAGATACTGAGCACCTTTAAACCACATATGCCGTGTTAGATTACGCAATGTTGGAATCCTATACGGAGGTAATTCCATTACAAAAGGAATTTCTTTGGATTTAAATATTGTCTTTTTAAAAGTTATTGCGATTATAGCTGCAATGGCAATTCCAATGGTATATAACGAGAATAAAACCAATCCAGGTCGTTCAGTAAAAAAAGCAGATATTAAAAGAACATATACAGGTAAACGGGCACTACACGACATAAAAGGATTAATAAGCATTGTTAAAATCCTGTTTTGTCTGTTCTCAATAGTTCGCGTTGCCATAATTGCTGGTACATTGCACCCAAATCCCATGACCAGTGGTATAAATGATCTTCCGTGCAAACCAATTTTGTGCATGATGCGATCCATTATGAATGCGGCTCGAGCCATATAACCAGTATCTTCCATTAAGGATATAAAAAAGAATAAGATTAAAATGTTAGGTAAAAAAATTATTACTCCTCCAACGCCACCAATTACACCATTTATAAACAAATCTTTTAATGGACCGTCTGTCATTATTTTACTAATGGAATTGCTTAAAATATTCACCAGGTAATCAATCCATTCCATTGGATACTGGCCTAAAGTAAATGTTGATTGAAACATTACCCATAAAAAGAATATAAAAAATGGAAATCCCAGGTATTTGTGAGTTAGGAAATTATCGATTTTTTCAGTTTTTCTTCTTCTAGTATTTATATTTCCCTTATAAGTTTCTTTTAATGCTCCTGCTATAAATCCATACTTTGCATCTGTAATAATAGTTTCACTATCATTGTTTATTAGTGATTCTAAGTTTTTTATTTCTTTATCAGCAATTTGCTTAATGGTTTCATAATTTTCCCAGTTAGATAAAGTAAAGTTAACCGATGTATCTTTCTCAAGAAGTTTTAAAGCATAAAACCGCGAAGAAATTGTATCCGAAAGTTTTTTATTTTCCCTTATTTCTTCTTGTATTCTTCGTATCGATTTTTCAACATCTTTACCATAATTAATATGAATATGACGGACAGTTGGATCTTTATCTTCGTAAACCTCAATTACTTTATCAAAAAGATCCTTAATACCAAATCCCTTTGAACCAATTGTAGGAATAATAGGTATCCCAATCATTTTACCAAGTGATTCAAATTGAAACTCATCACCTTTTTTTCTTAACTCATCGTACATGTTTAAAGCAATTATTACTTTAATATCCATATCAATAAGCTGAGTAGTTAAATATAAATTGCGTTCTAAATTAGAAGCGTCAACAACATTTATTACTACATCGGGCATTTCGCCGAAAATATATTTTCTTACATAAAGTTCTTCTGGTGAATAAGCAGAAAGTGAATATGTTCCAGGAAGATCAGTAATATTAAAAATATAATCATGAACTTTACATTGTGCGGTTTTAGAGTCAACGGTAACACCACCATAATTTCCTACATGCTCTTTACTCCGCGATGCATAATTGAACAAAGATGTTTTGCCTGAATTAGGATTTCCAACCAGGGCAATCTGAATTTCATTTCCTTTTTTTCGTGCAGAAGTTTTTAATATTTCTTCGGAAATAACTCCATTAAATTTATTGATTTCAAGATTTTTTGCTTCTTCCGTAGTGATAACTTCAATTAGTGAGGCTTCACTTCTACGAAGCGAAACTTCATATCCCATTATACTATACTCAATAGGATCCCGTAATGGTGCATTTTTAATAACAGTAATTTTCTTGCCTTTTACAAATCCCATCTCAGTTATCCGTTTTCGAAAGGCTCCCCGACCACGTATCTTAGTTATATAACCTATTTCGTTATCCTTAAGTTGTGATAATCTCATCCTATATTTTTCCTAACTTAATTAAAGGAATTGTGCTCAAAAGTAGCTTTATTAATAAATACTAACAATACCATACTTTTGGTATTTTAACCTATAGATTATTCCTTTTGTTTAAAAATAAACAGGAATAGAATAAAAGTTATAAGTTTGTTAATATTTTGTACATATGAATAAAGATAATATATATAATCAGTTAAAAAAGGTACTTGCTAACACTGGTGGTAAATATAATATTCTTGAAGAACAAATTAATGTTGAATTACAGATAGAGTTCTTTGAATTGGTCAATAAACTTATGAAAAATAAAAGAGATGAAAAGGATATTATTGCTGATGAAAAATTATTATTT
>JBHOSR010000020.1:0-32939 GCA_042584405.1 Bacteroidota bacterium | reverse complement strand
TTGCACAAAAGGCCGATGGAGCTATGCGCGATGCATTATCAATTTTCGATCAGGTTGTAAGTTTTTCTGGCAGTAATATTACTTATCAGGGGGTCATTGAAAATCTAAACGTTCTTGACTACGATTACTATTTTAAAATAACAGAAGCTTTCTTAAAGAATGATATTTCGGAAATATTATTAATTTTTAACGAAATTATTGAAAAAGGATTTGATGCTCATCATTTTGTAAATGGTTTAAGCGAACACTTGCGAAATTTATTGGTTTGTCGCGATGAAGTTACCTTACAATTATTAGAGGTAGGCGCAAATATTCGAGAACGATATAAAGATCAAACAAAAATATGTAATCCAGAATTTTTATTTGCTTCACTTGAAATTTCGAATAAGTGTGATGTTTCTTATCGTTTGAGCAAAAATAAAAGATTACATGTTGAGCTTAGCCTCATAGAGTTATGTAATATTACTTCAGAAAAAAAAAACTCTAATGAATTAGAAAAAAGGGAATATTCTGTAAAAACTGAAAAAAAGAATATTGTAGAGGATAAAGTTGAAAAGCCAATTGAAGAAAAAAAAGTAAAACCAGTATTAGTTAATAAACCTAAATCATTCTCATCATTTTCTATAAAAGAAAAGATGGATCATTCTTCAAAGCCCAAATCAGAAGAAGAACCACTTGAAAATGAAAAGTCAGATTCTCTAAGCGTACAAAATAATGATTTTACAGAGAAAGAATTAATTGAAAAATGGCATGAGTTTTCAGATAAAATGGGAAATAAGCCTAGGATATTTAATACTTTAACTTCAAAAGATCCGAAATTAGAGGAAGATAATATTGTTAGCTTTTTAATTGACAACAACCTTCAAGAAGAGAAAATTAATGAAATCCGAAACGATTTATTGGCGTATTTAAAAGCAGAATTGCAAAATACTAAAATCGATTTAAAATTAATAATTTCAAATATTGAAGAAGAAAATAACAAGCTGTATACAGCAGAAGATAAGTTTAAACACATGCTTTCTAAAAATGAAGATCTAAATAAACTTAAGCAAGAGTTTAATTTAGATTTGGAATAATTAAACAATTCAGTTCAATTTTTGTATAAAATATAATATTAAAATAACTTATAAAAGAGAAAAACTATGTTAACAAAGAAAGTTGAGAAAATTTTAAACGATCAAATTCAAAAAGAAGGATATTCTTCTAATTTATATTTAGCGATGGCTTCATGGGCAGATACAGAAGGATATGCTGGAATTGCTCAATGGTTATATGCCCAAGCGGAGGAAGAATTAATGCATATGATGAAATTTGTTCATTTTATTAATGAACGAGGAGGACATGCAGTTATTCCTGCGTTTGACCAACCGCCTGCAAAATTCGAGGGTATAAAGAAATTATTTGATCAAGTTCTTAAGCATGAGCAATTCATATCAGGATCAATAAATGATATTATTGCTTTAGCAATAAAAGAAAATGATTTTGCTACTCAAAATTGGATTCAATGGTTTATTACTGAGCAAATTGAAGAAGAAGCTTCTGTTCAATCTATTATTGATAAGTTAAATTTACTTGGCGAAAAGAACATGTATTTATTTGATAAAGATATTGTGTCATTAAGAGGTACAAGTAAATAATAACAAATTGAGATAATAAAAAAGCCCCTTAAAAAGGGGCTTTTTTATTTTATTGAACTTCTGTTCTATTTCCTTAATTGAATTTTTTGTGAATATACTTCACCGTTATTTTCAAGACTGATAATGTATAATCCTTCTTTAAGCTCATTTAGATTTAATCTATTATCTGATTTATTAATAACCGCTGAGTATACTTCTGCTCCTGATAAACTGTATACATTAACTTCATAGTTATTATTAAAGTTATCAGGTAATTCAACTGTAATATTTCCATCAGTTGGATTCGGATAAACTTTCAAATCATTTACTTGATTAACTGAATTTATTCCAACATAATTGAAATTTAATGATTCCTCATTGGACTGATACGCTGTACCATCAATATAGGCATCAATATAAAAGTCGTATGTTCCAGTTGCAGACATATCTACAGTGTCAGTAAAATCAGTAGCAGGATCTTCAATAGATGAAGTATAGGTATCATCAACAAAAATCTGAACTGAATCGTAATTTTCTGTAAATGTACCAGAAATTGCTACACCATTTTCACCGCTTACTTTTGCAACAGCTATTTCTGGACTAAAATCAACTGTAACGGTTTTATTTGCAGAAGTATATGAATCACCAGACTTAAATGCTTCAACATATATTTTATAATTACCTTCATCAGTTACAGAAACTTCAAATGAATTTAATCCACTTGTTATTGTTTCTTCCAGACTTTCAAGTTGATCGTTAACATAAATTTTAACCGAATCAACAGCATTTAATAATGTAACATCAACATCAATAGTTTGAAATCCCTCATAAGAAGCTGACAGTTCTGGTAAGTAACCTAATTCTTCAATATCTGCGGTCCATATTCCTCTACCGTATGTTGAAATAGCAATTTGATCTTCATAAATCTGCATATCGCTGATTGACATACTTTGTAGTGGATTATTTGCTAAAGCCCAAGTTGCACCATTATCAGTTGATTCAAAAATACCTATATCAGTACCAACCCATAATATATTTGTATTGTAAGGCATTACTAGTAAACAATGAGTTTCAACATTTGGAAATCCATTAGAACTTACATCATTTGTCCCAAATCCAGATATGTCTTCCCATGTTTGACCAAGGTCAACAGTTCTTAATACTTTAGGAAAACCACTAATACTAAATAGGACATAAGCTGTA
The DNA here is from genome assembly GCA_042584405.1 of Bacteroidota bacterium. Classification (GTDB taxonomy): domain Bacteria; phylum Bacteroidota; class Bacteroidia; order Bacteroidales; family UBA12077; genus UBA12077. Next base: position 30,120 of record JBHOSR010000020.1, on the reverse strand, counting down.
GAATCTTCCTGTGGGTGCGTTGCTATTCCACTAATAAGTGCATTTATATTAACATCTGCAAAGTCATCAACAGCTGTAAAAGTCTCACCCTGATCTGTTGAGACCTGCATTTGCATATTATTATCTGTTGCCATGGCTGCTCCTGCCCAAATAATATTTTCATTAGCTAATGATGGTTCAACATTAAAACTGTTGTAAACGTACTCATCAGTTCTGTTGTTCCAATTTGTAGTAACAGTTTTCAAAGTCCAACTTGCTCCAAAATTGGTAGATTTATAAACACCATTTCCTCCTACCGCAAAAATCATATCAGGATTAAATTTAGAAGCAGATAATTTAGATACAAAAGGTCCATCATCGTTAGTTATACCGCTTGATGCCGTTGACCAGCTTGCTCCTTCATTTATTGATCTATAAAATCTATTGTTATAAACACTCCCAATTAATGTATCAGGATTTGTTTGATGCCACAAGCACTCGAAGCCATCTCCAGTAATTCTATAATAATATCTAGAATCCGCATGAGCATCTTCATCTGCAGGTGATTGCCATGTTCCATTATCCTGCGTGCCGCCAATATATTCATTTTTCTCAGGATGTCTTGATAATCCATAAAACTGAGTTGTGATATAGTTATTTGCTAATTGAGAGAAAGTATCCGCATTGTCTTTAGATATTGCAAATCCGCCATCATTAGTAACAATCATATGGAAATTTGATCCATCAACCGGTAGTATTGTAAAAGAATGATGATCAACATGTAAAAGCGGCTTGTATTGAGTTCCAAGATAAGCACTATTATTTGGATAGTTATCACCACCGTACCAGTTTCGACCATCTGCAATATTTGTTAGAGTACCTTTTTGAACTTGAGCTTTTCCATATTCGATTACGATTTTTGATTCAGGAAGGTTCTCTGGTGCCCATATTGCATCATCAGCAAGAACTGGCCAAAGGAAATACAATGTTTTGTATGTTACACCACCATTTTGAGCAATATTTGGATCCGGTGTTGTTTCATTATATTCAACAGAATTAACCATAATATATTCTCTTCCCAACTCTCCATAGTCATCTCCAGTTCTTTCATAAAGGTTAAATACGCCATCTTGTTCCTGGTCTCTAAATGACACCATCAATTGTTTGTTGTTTGAAATATCCCAAACTTCAAAAGGAACTTCTATATAATCTTGGTAAGTATAATCACTATAAGGAACACCACTAGTAGATTGGTCGGGTACAGTAAAACGATGAGCTTTTTGCGATATTCCTGGGCCAAAACGAATTTCAACAGAAACCCAATCTTCGTCTTCTACTGAAGTTCCATCATCAATACTTAAACCACCATTAAAGAAATCAGCGGAGAAGTTCACAAATTCTATAAAATCAGTATTAAGTGCAAGTACTTTTTGAACTGTAGAATCACCATATTCCACTATATCTCCATCAAAATTACAATGCCAAATACACACACCTCCAACGTAAACTTGGTTTGCATCAAAAGGATCGGCTGTTATGGCATTGTCATAACCACCTTGAATAAGATAATTTTCCGTACTATATTGACCATATGTAGCCCATTGCTCATCATCATTAAATCGATGCCAGTTTGAGCCGTTATCTTTTGATATATAAACGTAAGAATTTACTCCATCAGATGTACTTGAACTTACAAATACTGTATTATGGTCCACAGGTGATACAGCTATTTCGAATCTGTCGCCATTACCCATACCATCCGAGGCATGCTCCCAATTTTCTCCACCATCAAAAGAACGTATTATACCAATTAAACTTTCACCACCATATAGTGTATCAGTATTAACAGGGTCTGCCTTGAGGTCTTCTATTCCTGTTGCACTTGCATAAACTTCAGTCCAGCTTGTACCACCATCGATAGTTTTATAGATTCCAGTTTCTGTTGCTGCAAGTACTATATTTTCATCATCAGGATCTATGACTAGTCTGTTCGTGTATAAGAATTTAGAGTCGTTCGAAGTGCTAGCTAATTGAGTCCAGTTAACACCTCTATCCGTTGATTTCCATATTCCATTTCCAGCATAACCACCTCCCCCAAAATAACTTTCTCCAGTACCTGCATATATTACATCATGATTTGAAGGAACCATAGAAATGGCGCAAATAGAAATATTTGTGAATTCATCTGATAATAACGTCCATGTTTCACCTTCATCAATGGTTTTCCAAAATCCTCCTGTTGTAGCTCCTGCATACCATGTTCTATTATCAGTATCATCTGGGTCAATAATAATTGTTCTTGTTCTTCCGCCAACGTTGGCAGGTCCTCTCGCCGTCCAAGTTTCAGTAGCTTTAGTACTCTTTAAATGTTGTGCTTTGTATTTTGCACTGGATTTAGCTTTGTTGAGTTCTTCAATACGATAATTCATATCGTATCCAGACTTATCTTCTCCAAATCTCGTAGTCATTTCTTTATGAGCCAAATAATAATTTTTAGCTTTATCTTCCCTGTTCATTTTTTTGAACGTGGTAGTCTGTGTTAGACTTTGCTCTTTGTTGTCACTAGATTCTTTAAATTGAAAAAGCACACTTGAAACTATTCCAACTAAAGCGACAATAATAAAAACGTAAGTTTTTTTCATAGTAATTAGGATTATTTAATTATTGATTTGATTTATTCTTTTTAATATAGCATTTTTCCTTCGTGGAAAGATTATAAGTATATACATTCATTGCTGCATCTTCAGGTGTTTGTGTTATTCCGGGGTAAATCCGAAATAACAATTCATTATCGGAATACCAACTGATTTTCATATTTGATCCCCTTGCATCTAAAACAACATTTTGCATTTTTAGATCGAAAACAAAGTATTCAATTGTTTGATCTGGAAATTGAGGTTTTTCACTTTCTTTAATACAAAGAATATAACTTCGTTTTGGACTATAATAATTCAGTGTATCAGATCCAAATTTTTTATGTGCAATCTGTTCAAAAGGCAACTTTTTACTTTGTGTATTCGTTTGTTTAACTGTATTCTCATTAGTAGAAGTGCTGTTTTTATTAGTCTTACATGCTATGTGTCCAAAAAGTAAAACTAAAATGAAAAGTTGTTTAATAAAATAAAGTGGATTCATAGGTTAAATTAGATTGTTATAATATACAAAACTACTTTTTTTATTGAAAAACGAAAATAAGTTTAGCTAAACTTTAACATTTTATACATTATAGTATTTTAAAATTTAAATATGTCAATACTTTTAAAAAAAGTTAAAACTTATAAGCATTTACTTGTAAAATATTACATTTGTAGATTCAAATTGACTAAAAATTTAAAAACTAGATAATGAGCATAATTAATAATGTATTAACAAAATTCTTTGGTAATAAATCAGATAGAGATATAAAGGAAGTTACACCGGTCCTCGAAAGCATAAAAGCGGAATATAACAATATTGTTGGTTTATCTAACGATGATCTTCGTAATAAAACACTTGAAGTAAGAAGTGAAATCAGAAATTATATAAAAGAAGAAACAGATAAAATAAAAACCTTAAAGGATAAAGCTGAAAGCGATGATGTTGATATCTATGAAAAAGAGAAAATTTACGATGAAATAGATAAAATAGAGAAAATTGTCGATTACAAATTAGAAGCTAAGCTAGATGAAGTTATCCCAACGGTTTTTTCAATTGTTAAAGAAACTGCACGTCGATTTAATGAAAATGAAATTGTTGAAGTAACTGCAAATGATTTCGATAAAAACTTAGCTGCGGTTTATGAAAATGTTGAAATATCAGGAAATACTGCTAAGTATCATAATACATGGCTTGCTGGTGGAAATGAAACCAAATGGGAAATGGTTCATTATGATGTTCAGTTAATCGGAGGTATTGTTTTACATCAAGGTAGAGTTGCTGAGATGGCAACTGGTGAAGGAAAAACTTTAGTAGCGACATTGCCTGTTTTTCTAAATGCCTTAACAGGACGAGGTGTTCATGTTGTTACAGTTAACGACTATTTAGCAAAACGTGACTCTGAATGGATGGGACCGATTTTTCAATTCCATGGTTTATCGGTTGATTGCATCGATAAACATGAACCTAACTCTGAATCGCGACGTAAAGCTTATCTTGCTGATATAACTTATGGTACAAATAATGAGTTCGGGTTTGATTATTTGCGTGATAACATGGCAATTAATCCAGACGATTTAGTTCAACGAAAACATAATTATGCCATTGTTGATGAGGTTGACTCAGTATTAATTGATGATGCCAGAACTCCATTAATCATTTCAGGGCCAATACCAAAAGGTGATATTCAGTTATATGAAGAGTTAAAACCAAAAGTTGAAATTTTAGTAGAAGCTCAGAGAAAACTTATGAACCAAGTATTAGCAGAGGCTCGTAAAGAACTAAATGATAAGAATAGTGAGAAATCAGGATTTTTATTATTACAAGCATATAAAGGATTACCAAAAAGTAAAGCACTAATAAAACTATTATCCGAAGAAGGTAATAAATCTCTTATGCATAAAACTGAAAACTTTTATATGCAGGATAACAGTAAGAACATGCATAAGGTAACGGATGAACTTTTCTTTATTATTGATGAGCAGCATAATTCAATTGAAATGACTGATAAGGGGATAGACCTTATTACTTCTAAATCTGACGACTCAACATTCTTTATATTACCAGATATAGGTTCTGAAGTTGCGGAACTCGAAAAATTAAATTTAAAGGAATCTGAAAAATTATCTAAGAAGGACAAGTTGTTACAGGATTATGCTATTAAATCAGAGCGTATTCATACCATTAATCAATTACTGAAAGCTTACGCATTATTCGAAAACGATGTTGAGTATGTAGTAATGGACAATAAAGTTAAAATTGTTGATGAACAAACAGGTCGAATAATGGAAGGCCGCCGTTACTCAGATGGTTTACATCAGGCAATCGAAGCTAAAGAACGCGTTAAAGTAGAGGCAGCAACCCAAACATTTGCAACAATTACACTACAGAACTATTTTAGAATGTACCATAAACTTGCTGGTATGACTGGTACTGCGGAAACTGAAGCGGGTGAATTGTGGGATATTTATAAACTTGACGTTGTTGTTATTCCTACAAATAGACCTATAGTAAGAAATGATTCAGAGGATTTTGTGTATAAAACAAAGAGAGAAAAATACAATGCTGTCGCTGGTGAAATTTCCGATCTAGTTAATAATGGGCGACCGGTTCTTGTTGGTACAACTTCAGTTGAAATTTCTGAGTTATTAAGCAGAATGCTTAAGATAAAAGGAATTAAACATAATGTACTTAACGCAAAATTACATCAAAGAGAAGCTGATATTGTTGCTGAAGCAGGTAAATCGAAAACAGTTACAATTGCTACTAATATGGCTGGTCGTGGTACCGACATTAAACTTTCAGATGAAGTTAAGGAAGCGGGTGGTCTGGCTATTGTTGGTACTGAACGTCACGAGTCACGTCGTGTTGACCGCCAGTTACGTGGTCGTGCAGGTCGTCAGGGAGATCCAGGATCTTCGCAGTTTTTTGTTTCACTTGAAGATGAATTAATGCGTTTATTTGGTTCTGATCGAATATCAGGAATCATGGACCGTTTAGGATTAAAAGAAGGTGAGGTAATTCAGCACTCGATGATTTCAAAATCGATAGAAAGAGCCCAAAAGAAAGTTGAAGAAAATAACTTTGGTATTCGTAAAAGACTATTGGAGTACGATGATGTGATGAATTCGCAACGTGAGGTTATATACAAAAAACGTAGAAATGCTCTTTATGGAGAACGTTTAAGTGTTGATATAGCCAATATGATGTCTGATGTTTGTGAGAGTATTGTTGATGAATTTCAAAACAATGCTGATTTCGAAGGATTTAAATTTGAACTATTGCGTACATTTTCAGTAGAATCTCCATTCACAGAAGAGAGATTTTTAAAGGAAAACGCAAATGAGTTGTCTGATGAGCTTTACAAATTGGTATTAGAAACATATAAACGAAAAGAAGAAACAATTGCACAACAAGCTTATCCGGTAATAAAAGATGTTTATGAGAAAAGTGGACATACATATGAAAATATTGTTGTTCCTATTACTGATGGTGCTAAAACTATTCAAGTAATTACTAATCTTGAAAAATCGTATAAAACGGAAGGTCGCGAATTAGTTAAGTCTTATCAAAAATCTGCAATATTAGCTCATATAGATGAGTCTTGGAAAGAACATCTTCGAGAATTGGATGATTTAAAGCAGTCAGTTCAGGCAGCTACCTATGAGCAAAAAGATCCTTTATTGATATATAAGTTTGAGTCTTTCGAGCTATTTAAAGCAATGATCGATAAAGTAAATCGCGATGTGGTTGCCACACTTGTAAAAGGTCATATTCCAATACAGGATCCAGATAAAGTACGCGAAGCACAACAACGAAGAAGAACAGACTACAGTAATTTACAAACAAGTCGACCTGATCAGGCTACTGGACCTGATGGTGAAAGAAAACAAAAAGCACAACCTGTTCGTGTTGATAAAAAAGTTGGAAGAAACGATCCTTGCCCATGTGGTAGTGGTAAAAAATACAAGAACTGTCACGGTAAAGTGCAAGCAGAAGCTTAATAATCTAAAATATATTAATTAATGAAGCTGCTAATTTTTAGCAGCTTTTTTATTTACTTGCGATGGTATGATATGCATGAAAAGTTGTTTTTCCCTTTACTCCCTCAAATTTAAATATTTGCTCGTTTGGTCCTGATTGAGTTGAATAGGACTGCAAAGATACTTCGTTTAATCCATTTTTTAAGGGAATTCGAGCATAAGAAATAGAGTAGGGTAGTGTTTGCCAGTTGCGAGTATCAGCTTTCTCGGTTACAGTATTTACAATATTTACTAAAGTCCCTAAACCTTCATCTTCTTCATCTGCCAGTGCTTCTAATGCTTTTTTAGTTGCTAATCGCATAATAGCAGAAGCAATTTCTCGCACCATTCTATCATTTAGGGTTTTAAAAGCAATGTCATTTATATCTTGCATTAATTCCAGGTTATATATTTCCGATCCGCAATTAAGTGTAGCTTTGTTATAGTATGGTTTACGTTCAACATATTTTGGGAATGCAACCCTAAAAAATCGTAAATCTTCAAATGCTTCTTTTTCTTCACTTGATTTATCACCAATATATAAAGGAAAAGAAAGATTATATTCATCATTTACCAATGTTACAAAACCCTTATCCTCATTTGGAACTTTAACAAAATTTATAGATGATTCTGCTTTGTAAGGTCCAAAACCATTTAACCAGAAAAAGATTAATTCTCCATTATCATTTGGCTCATAATCAAATTTCTGATTGAATTTTTCTTCATAAAAGCTAACATCGTCATAAAAACCAGTTAGATATGCCGATCTTAAAATATCTTGCTTTAATTGCTCTGGAACAGAAATATTAAAATACTCCTTGTAATCTGTTTCATATATTTCAAGAGCATTTCTATAAGCAATAAAGGCGTTGTTATAATCCTTATTTGCTTCATAAATAATTCCCATTAAATGGTGGGCAAAAGCATCACGTTGATACTTGTTTTTATGATCTTTATATTTGTCGTTAAGCTGATTAAGCTTAATGTTTATGCGTTTACATTCTACAAGTGCATCCTCATATTTACCTAATTGAATATAGTTTAAGGCCATAAAATAATTAACCATTACTATTTCAAAATCTTCGGGTTTGTATGGTTTTACTGTTGGGTTTGAGATTAGGGTAAGTGCTTCGAGATAATAGTTTTTAATATAATCTTCAATTACATTTTCTGCTATAGAGAAGTGTTGATTACTTTCATCATAGTTTTGTAAGATCCATGAAATATAACCTCTATTCAAATAATAAAGCAATTTGTTTTTGCCATCGGCATCTTTGGTGTTTTTATCAAGCCAGTTGTCTGCTCTTTCAAAATTTCCTTGGGATAGGTAGTTTTGAAACTCAATATTTTTAGTATAATAAGTGGCGCATCCGGCAATTAACCCAAAAACTGAAATAATAAGAATATAACGGATATATTTTTGGACAAATTTCATGAAACAAACTAATTACTAACGTATTTTTTAATTTTCTTTTCACCAATCCAAACAATCTCATTTGTTTCAAGATGCGATAATTCAAGGTTTATTTGGTAATAAATTATTTTTTCTTTTTTGTATGTGTCAACAATAGAGTTTATAGTTCCTTGTAACATATAATCAGCACCGAGCTCTAAACCCCAGTTTTTAGCTGTTTCAGCAGACGCATAATCTTGTTGCTCAACTCTCTCAGAACGTAGTGCTTCTCTTTTATCACCTGCCTGAACCAGACGTACAGAACCTTTTTGAATAACGGCTCTTTCAATGTTTTTAATAAAAGTATTTGCATCAATATGTTCGTGGCTTTTATTTTTAACTAAACCAACAATTAGAATAGGACGTTTACCTTGATTTTTATTTGTATACTCAGATAACCATTTATCATTAAGTAATTGCCGTATCATTTCTTCAGAAACAGTTCTAGAGTCCGAATCGTTCCAACGACCACTTAAATCAATGGTTTGATCGGTTTCAATTCGTTGAACCTGTCTTTTTGGAGCACATCCAAATGTTAATAATACGATTAAAAATAACGTGATTAATTTGTATAATTTTTCCATTATATTATTATTTAAAAATAAAACGAATAATACTTATCAAATTTCAGACCAGAATAAGCTTCTAATCTCTGATTTTATTAATTAATTCTTTTAACTTTTTATTTGTTTTTTCGCTAACCGGAACTAAAGGTAATCGCAGGTTATTTTCTAGTATACCCATAATTGATAAAGCTTCTTTGATACCTGCAGGATTTCCTTCAACAAAGAGATTGTCAATAAATTCAAGAAGTTGATAATGGATTTTTTCAGCTTCATTAAAATCATTTTTTAAGGCCAATTGAACCATTGTAGAGAACTGTTTTGGAAAAGCATTAGCTACAACAGAAATAACACCTGACATACCAATTGATATTAATGGTAAAGTCAATGCATCTTCTCCTGAAACTACTACGAAGTTCTTGGGTTTGTCTTTTATAATGTACATTGCCTGTGAAAAATCTCCAGAAGCTTCTTTAAGTGCAACAATATTTTTAAAATCGTGAGCCAATCTTAAGGTTGTTTCAGCTTTAATATTGGATCCTGTTCTACCTGGAACATTATATAATATAATATCTACAGGACAAACCTCTGCGATTGCTTTAAAGTGCTGATATAATCCCTCTTGAGATGGTTTATTGTAGTATGGAGCAACCGATAGGATTGCGTCAATTTGGGATAAATCTGTTTTTTTGATTTTATCAAGAATAGCTTGAGTATTGTTTCCGCCAATTCCTAGAACAATTGGAACCCTTCTATTGACTTTTGCAATAATAAATTTTACTAATTCATCTTTTTCGGATTCTGATTGGGTTACAGATTCTCCTGTTGTCCCTAATACAACAAGGTAGTTTATTCCATTAGAAATTAAATGTTCAATTTGTTTTTCTAGTCCTGAATAATCAATAGTTAAATCAGCCTTAAATGGAGTAACGATAGCAACACCAGTACCTGTAAATTTATTTTGAGTGTTCATCAAATATTAATTGTTTAAAATATTTATATAGTGTTTTATTTGTTCAATAAGGTATTCAATCGATTTATTTTTATTAATATCAATTACTAAATCCTGATAAGCGTTTTCCTTATTTTTACCAATTTTAAATTCAGCTTTCGAAAGAGAACCTACGTAATTAATTGAAAAATAATCGTTCATACTTAAATCAAAAAGTAAGTCAAAATCTTTATTTATGAACTGTTCAATTATTTCAATCTTAGGTTTATAATACCAATTTAAATCTGTATTGCAATAAAAGTTTATTCCTTTACGCATTAAAAATTGTTGCGGAATCTTTTTAGATGGCACATATCCAAGTGCAATTACTTTTATCTCTTTTTCAGTAAGAAACGCTAGAAAATCCTTAACTGCGTTAAAGGATTGTTCATCGGGTGAACTAAATAGTATTCCGGCTGATTTTGCAGTATTAAAATTATGTGTTTTAACATGTCTGTTTAAGGTCTTTAATCGCTTTTTAAGATTGAACTGACCTAGATTACTTCTTATATTCTTTATTGTGCTCACTTTACAATTATACTATTTTTTTTAATCCTAAACTGATTATGATTATTAATTATTCAATCATTTGAATAAAATCATCTTCAGAAATTATTGGGATATTGAGTTTTTTAACCTTTTCTAATTTTGATGGACCAATATTTTCGCCAGCTAATAAGTAATTTGTTTTAGCAGAAATGGAACCCGTATTTTTACCACCATATTTAACTATCATTTCTTTTAACTCATCGCGTGAATGCTTTTCAAATGTACCAGAAATAACAAAGCTTTGTCCATTGAGTTTATTCTCCCCTTGCAATAAGGTATCTTCTTTAATTTCTAACTGTACACCTGATATTTTGAGTTTGTCAACAATTTTTAAATTAATTTCATTTTTAAAATATTCAACAATACTAACGGCAATACGCTCACCAATTTCGTGAATTTCAGTTAATTGTACCATGCTGACATTTCTTATGTTTTCAATGCTTTTTAATTCTAAAGCAATTGTTTTAGCAACTGTTTCGCCAACAAAACGTATTCCTAATGCAAATAATACTCTCTGAAAAGGAGTTTCCTTTGATTTTTCGATACTTTCAATTAGGTTATTTGCCGATTTCTCTGCAAACCGTTCTAGGGATAAAACATCTTCCTTTGTTAAAAAATATAAATCACCAACATCATGAATTAAACCTTTATCTACCAATGCTTCAACAGTTGCTTCTGCAGCTCCGATATTCATCGCTTTGCGACTAATAAAATGTTCTATGCGGCCTTTTATCTGAGGTGGACAGCCAGTTTCGTTAGGACAATAATGCTTGGCTTCCCCTTCAACACGAACTAGTTCAGTTTCACATTCAGGACAAGTCTTAATATATTCAACAGCTTTACTATTTGCTAATCTTAGATTTTTATCAACTCCTACTATTTTAGGTATTATTTCACCTCCTTTTTCAACAAATACAAAATCATTTATACGTATATCGAGTAATTCTATTTGATCTGAATTATGCAATGAGGCTCGTTTAACAGTTGTGCCAGCAAGTATAATTGGTTCAAGATTAGCAACTGGAGTTATAGCTCCAGTTCTTCCAACCTGATAATCAATACTTAGTAATTTCGTTTTAGCTTGTTCAGCTTGAAATTTGTAAGCAATAGCCCATCGTGGCGATTTTGCAGTGAATCCAAGATCTCTTTGCTGTTTAAATTCATTTACTTTAATAACAACACCATCAATATCGAAAGGTAAATTTTTTCGCTCAATGTCCCAATAGTTAATAAAATCGAAAATTTCATCAATATTTTTGCATTTTTTAACATGTTCAGGAACTTTAAAACCCCAGTTTTTAGCTTCTATTAAATTTTCATAATGAGCATCGAAAGGAAGATTTTCACCTAAAACAAAATATAAATAACAATCTAATGGACGTGTAGCTACGACTGATGATTTCTGCATTTTTAATGTTCCCGAAGCTGCATTTCTGGGATTTGCAAATAAAGCTTCGCCATTAGCTTCTCTTTCTTTATTTAATTTCAGAAATCCATCATGAGGAAAAAGTATTTCGCCTCGAATTTCGAACTCTTCTGGATAGTTTTTCGTGTTTAATTTGAGAGGAATGCTTTTTATGGTTTTTACGTTATTTGTTACATCATCACCTTGAACACCATCTCCGCGGGTTACAGCCTGAGAAAGCAAACCATTTACATATGTTAAACCAATGGCAACACCATCGTATTTTAACTCACATACAAATTCAATTTCTGAGTCAGGTAAAGCTTTTTTAATTCTATTTTCAAAATCGCTAACTTCTTCTTTTGAATAAGTATTACTCAACGAAAGCATTGGGTATTTATGACTTACCTGTTGAAATTCTTTAGTTATGTCATTTCCAACACGTTGACTAGGAGAGTTGGGATTAAAAAGCTCAGGATTATTAGATTCTAAATCGATTAATTCTTTTAATAGCTTATCGTATTCAAAATCGCTAATTTCGGGTTGTGCTAAAACGTAATATTGGTAATTATGATGATGAAGTAAATTTCTAAGTTGTTCTATTCTGCTCTTTTCCTTATCTTTACTCATATTCTTTTTAAATATTGATAAACAAAAATACAAATGCTTTTGTTAACATCAAACAATTGTTATTAACAGAATCTTTTAAAAAATTAACAAATAAAATCCGTAATTATGAAATATTATTTACTACTATTTTTTGGTCTTTTTATATTAAATATTTCTGCACAGGAAAATGGTAATCCTGAATTAATTGGCGATAGACCAGATCAAACAGAATCGGCTTTTATTATTCCAAAAGGATATTTTCAGTTCGAAGATGGTTTTCTATTCGAAAATGAGACAAGTGAAACTCAGAACTTATCATATTCATCAATGTTATTGCGATATGGATTATTTGAAAATTTTGAATTACGTTTTGCTACAGAGTATAATAAAATACAAAGTACTGGACTATCAGATATAACTGGTTTTTCACCGATTTCTTTAGGAACAAAAATTCACGTGAACCAGGAAAAAGGACTGATTCCTCAAATTGCTTTTTTGGCTCACATTGACATCGCTAAAACAGGTTCAATGGACTTTATGCAGAATTATCACAGTGCTCAAATGGTTATAATATTTAGTCATACTATTAATAAATCATGGTCAATAGGATATAGTTTGGGAGCTGAATTTCCATCAGATGTAAATTATTCAGTTGGAACATATACTTTTGTTAGTGGATTTGGGATAACAGAAAAAATAGGTGCATTTATTGAAGCTTATGGAGAGTTTTCTAAATATAATTACGCTGACAATAAAATAAATGGTGGAGTAACTTATATAGTCACTCAACGTTTTCAAATTGATATCTCAGGAGGTTTTGGGTTATCTCAATATTCTGCTGAAAATTATTTTGGAGTTGGTTTTGTGTATCTTTTTAAAATTTAATTTAGCTTGCAAGTAATTTTACAATTCGCTATTTTTCGGTCTTTTACTTTTCAAATATGAAATTATTTAAATCATTTTATACTTTATTAATAAGTTCGGTATTCCTTTTTAGTTGTACTGACGAAGATACATTTAAAACTGATTTTGCAGAATTTGAAGATTTAGAACTTGAAGATCAATCGTATTGGAATGGTTCTGATGGAAGTGGTCAGTTTGTATATGGAAATAAGGTTTTTAATAATAGTTATTATCCAGATTGGAATAGTTGGAGTGGTTTTGGGTATAGTAATGTTATAAGCTCTTTTTATTATGATGAAATAGGAAAATATGCTGCTTTTCCGAGTGGTGGAGCTAACGAGTCGGAGTATTATGTAGTTGGGCATCAGTTTGAGAAAATGATAATTACTTATACAGAATTGGAAGAACCACGTTTAGTTCAGTTAACAAATTCGACCTATACAGCTTTAGCTATAAAATATGGTTATGGTTATGCTAAAAAGTTTGGTGGAAGAGATGGTAGCGATCCTGATTGGTTTAAACTCACTATTACTGGTATTGGTCATGCTTATGCAATTACAGGTACAGTAGAATTTTTTCTAGCAGATTACCGATTTGAAGATGATGAAGAAGACTATATTGTTGATTCCTGGGAATATGTTGATTTAACTGAACTTGGTATTGTTAAAAGTCTTGAATTTGAGCTTTCATCTTCAGATGCCGGTACACCTTTGTATTTTTGTTTAGATAATTTAAAAGGAAGAGTTCATTACTAACTCATATGGCAAGTAGATTTAAGCTGCTCCAGTACCTTTCTGATTGATCCATTTCTCTAGTAACTCGATAAGTTTATCTTTTTTAATTGGCTTTGTAATATAATCGTCGCATCCCGCTTCCAAACTAACATTTTCATCGTTTTGCATAGCGTAAGCTGTCTGAATAATAATAGGCATATTAGGTTTAAACTGTTTGATCTTAGTAGTTGCCTCTAAACCATTCATCCCGGGCATTTTAATATCCATTAGAACTAGATCAATTTCGGTATTCTTACATATTTCAATTGCCTCAAAACCATTTTCTGCTCTTAATAAATTAATACCTTTATTTTTAAGAAGCATTTCTAAAAACTTAAAATTACTATCTTCATCTTCAGCAATTAATATTGTCTTGTTTTTCCAGTCTTTAGAATTTTTAATTAAACTTTCTTTAATATTATTTTCTGCAATGTATGTTGAAATTTCTAAAGGAAGTGTAAAATAAAAAGTAGAACCCTTTTTTACTTCAGATTCAACTCTGATGGTTCCTCCAAGTCTCCCTATGAGGTTTTGTGTAATAGTAAGTCCTAAACCTGTACCTCTATATAATTTTGATTTATCAGTTTCAATTTTATTAAATCGTTGAAATATTTCTTCTTGTTTGTCCTCTGGAATTCCAATTCCAGTATCTTGAATATAAAATTCCACCATCTTTACATTCTCTAATATTTTATATCCTAGTTTAATTGATCCTTCTTCGGTATATTTTAAGGCATTATCAGTTAGGTTGGTAAAAATTTGTCTAAACCTGAATGGATCAGTTTTTAAGTAAAAATTCTCTTTAAAGTATGATTTATCTAAACTAATTTCAATATGTTTTTTATTAATTCTCTTTTTAGTTTCATTAATTGTCTCAAAAAGTTCTTGAAGTGAATCATTTATATCAGTTTCCTTAATATAAACTGTAAGCTCATTAGCTTCGATCTTAGCTAAATCAATAATATCGTCAATTAAATGAAGTAAGGTATTACAATTATTATTAATATGTGTTACTAATTCTTCGCGCTCATCTATTTCAGTATCCGGATCAACCAATAAGTCAGAGAAACCAATAATAGCATTCATTGGAGTTCTAATTTCATGCGACATATTTGCTAAAAACGATGATTTTAGTCGATCAGATTCTTCTGCTTTTTCTTTAGCATTTTTTAAATCAATTTCAGTTTTATACCTGTTTGTAATATCATGGCAAATTCCTACCATTCCTAAAGGATTTCCTTTTTCATCGGTAAATGGAACTTTTAATGTATCTAAAAGGAATTTTTCACCATTAGCACTTGTTTCCCACGATTCCTCTTTAAATATTTCCTTTTTTTCAATTAACCTTTTATCAGTTTCGAAATATCGTTCTGCTTCTGCATCTGGGTAAATTTGAAAATCAGTTTTACCGAATATTTCTGTTGCTTTTTTATTTATAAACTTGCAGAACGCTTCATTACATCCAATATAAATATTCTCTCTGTTTTTGTAAAAAATTAAATCAGGTATGGCATTAACCATCGAGCTTAATAATGATTTCTCATTAGTAAGTTGCTTTTCTGCTTTCTTACGCTCATTTAATTCGCTCTGTAATTCAGCTGTTTTTAGTGAAACTTGTTTTCGAAGCGACCATGACCAAAATAAAATCATAAATAATAATACCAGAAATGGCACCAATATGAGAGTAATTATTCTGAATACCTGAGTTTTAATATCAGATTTTTCATAAATACCAAACCATTTATCATATATTTGATCGTATTCGCCTGTTGATTTAATAATTTGCAGACCATCATTAATTTGAGCTAAAATGTCTTCGCGTTCTTTATTAATAGCAAAACAAATTTCTTTATGTTGTATGGATTTACCAACAGGTTTTAAATTTGTTAGATTATATTCTTTGATAGCATACTGGCCATGTAGTTTATTTATTAACGCACAATCATATTCTCCTGCTGATAAAAGCCTAAGAGCAGTTTGATAATTTTTAACAGGTATAATGAATTTAGTTACATCATTAGAAATTAAGTAATCGTGCATAATGTCTCCCTTAACAACAATTATTTGTTTATTGCCAACGTCTTCAATGCTATTAATGTCGCTATTTTTACGGGTAAATACTGAATGTGTAATATAAATATAAGGTGCAGAAAAATTAGCAGTTTTACTTCTTTGCTCTGAATATGACATACCAACAATTCCATCTATTTTATTGTTTACCAGGTCAAGCCGAACCGATGTCCAGTTATCTAATTGCAAATCAATGTTTAAACCCATTGTTCTTGAAATAGCATCTAAAATATCAATACTAAAACCGGTAGGAATTGAATTTTCATTTAAAAAATGATACGGTGGATAATCATAATTCGCTTTAAAAAAAACAGTGTCTTTTTGATAAAAATCGGCATAAAGAGTATAATGAAAACTTAAAATAATAATTAGAAATAGAAATCTTAAAATTCGATTCATTATACTAGAATATATAAGTTGGCTTAAGCACTTAAAGATATAAAAAGTATTCAATTTTTTTATACGATTATATTAAATTATGGTTATTTACTGCGGAACGTTTATTGTTTCTTAATTTCGCTTAAACTCTTAGTTATGATTATAAATTAATATTTTATTTTTGTGCTACATTAATTATATGAACTATGAACAAATTGAAAATTACACAATATTCAATTTTAATATTTTTAATAATTTCATTCTCTTGCTCTAATAAAGTTAAGTATAAAGATGCCATTATTGAGAATTATGTAGATGGAGATTCTATAAGTTACGCAAAGGGATTTCTTATTAATAGATCAATTGATTATGATATAGTTACAATTAAAAACCCTTGGCAAGGAGCACAAAATGTTGAATATAAATATGCTCTGGTAAAGGATACAATTATAAATCCAAAGATTGACGGAAATTACAACATTATTAAAACACCAGTTAAGAAAGTTGTATGTTTATCAACTACACATATTGCATTTATTGATGTCTTAAATGAAACTGAAACGGTTGTTGGTATTTCTGGTACTAACTATGTAAATAATTCTAAAATTAGGGAAAAAATTAACAAACAAAAAGTAGTTGATGTTGGATATGACAATAGTCTTAATTTTGAACTAATTGCATTATTAAATCCTGATCTGGTAATTACATATGGAGTTGGAGGGCAGGTTGCAAGTTATAATCAAAAATTGAATGAATTAGGGATACAAACCATTATTATTGCCGAATATTTAGAAAACGATCCACTTGGTAAATTGGAATGGATAAAACTTTTTGGTGCTTTATATGACAAAGAAGATCTTGCTAAAAATTATTTTAATAAGATAAAAAATGAATATCAAAATCTATTAGCTTTAACAGAGAAGAAAAGTAACAAACCAAAAGTGCTTTTTGGCTTACCATATAAAGATACATGGTATGTTCCTGGAGGAAATTCATTTTTAGCTAAGATGACTGCTGATGCAGGAGGAGATTATATTTGGAAATCGAATGAGTCGAGGGAAAGTTTACCTTTTGACCTTGAATCAGTTTTCATAAATGCATCTGATGCAGAAATATGGTTAAATAACGGTACCGTTCTAAGTAAAAATGATATTTTAAAAGTAGATGAAAGATTTGAGGATTTTAATCCTTTTATTAGTGGCAAAATTTTCAATAATAATTTAATGGTTAATGAGTTTGGTGGTAACGATTATTGGGAAAAAGGATTAATAGAACCACATATCGTACTTAAGGACATGATAAAAATTTTTCATCCAGAATTATTACCTAGTCATGATCTAGTTTATTATAAGATTATTAAATAATACATATATAGATTTTAATTAAATTAGCACTTTTATTAGCATTTTTAATCATTTGGTTTTGGTATTTAGGAGACAAATCATTCTAGTTTGGATTATATTATCATTGCTTTTAGTGCTGTTATTTGTATTTGATATCCTTTTAGGATCCGTTCACATATCTGCAAATGAAGTTTTATCTATTATTTTTAAAGGTGAATCTGAGAATCCAGAATATTTAACCATTATATATCGTTTTCGTTTACCCAAAGCTTTAACTGCATTATTTGCTGGTTTTGCTCTATCGGTTAGTGGTTTACAGATGCAAACGGTATTTAGAAATCCTTTAGCAGGACCCTATGTACTTGGTATTAGTTCGGGCGCCAGTTTAGGAGTTGCAATATTGGTAATGGGAATGTCTGCTATTACTGTTATTAGTCAGATGGGAGTTATTGGTAATTGGACTGTTGTTATGGCTGCTTGGCTAGGCTCAGGTTTAATATTGTTTTTAATTTTGATTGTTTCTGCACGTGTAAAGGATATTATGACCATTTTGATTTTGGGAATAATGTTTGGTAGTGCTACCAGTGCAATTGTAAGTATTCTGCAATATTTCAGCAATGAATCCATGTTAAAGGCCTTTATTGTTTGGACCATGGGAAGTTTAGGTGGAGTTTCTATAAATCAACTAAAGGTTTTAATTCCAAGTGTAGTAGTAGGTCTGTTAATAACATTTATGTTAATTAAAATTTTAAATGCCCTATTGGTTGGAGAAAACTATGCAAAAAGTATGGGATTAAATATTCATTTATCAAGATTCCTGATTTTCTTTAGCACAAGTTTATTAGCTGGAAGTATTACTGCGTTTTGTGGTCCTATAGGTTTTATTGGTATTGCAGTTCCACATATAGCGCGTATGGTTTTTAAAACTGCAAATCATAAAAGTTTATTACCAGGAACAATGCTTATCGGAGGTATTTTATTATTGTTAAGTGATATTATATCGCAATTACCAGGGTATGAAAAAACTTTACCCATAAATTCAATAACTGCCTTGGTTGGAATTCCGATTGTAATTTGGATAATTATTAAAAATCAAAAAATAGCACAAGTATCTTAAAATCAATATGAAAAGTCAAGAGAAAGTATTAAAAATAAATAATCTTGAAATTGGATACACTTTAAAAAAGAGTACTAAAAATATTGTATTTAAGGATATTAATTTAACAGGGAATTCAAGTGAACTTATTGCCTTGGTTGGAAGAAACGGAATAGGGAAAAGCACACTACTAAGAAATATTGCTGGTTTGCAACAACCATTTCAAGGAGAAATATTATATTATGATAAACTTAGAAAAGTTTATAACCGTTCCGAATTTGCCAAAATAGCGAGTTTTGTATCAACTGAAATCGTTAATATCAGCAATCTTAAAGTATTTGATTTAGTATCGTTAGGACGATTTCCTCATACTAATTGGTTTGGCAAACTCAATTCGAATGATATTAATAGATCAAATCAAGCGCTCGAAATGGTTGGAATGAGCAACTTTTCTCAAAAAAACGTTAATGAAATTAGTGATGGAGAACGTCAACGAGTTATGATTGCACGTACTTTAGCACAGGACACAAATCTCATTGTTTTAGACGAACCAACTGCATTTCTCGACCTTCCTAATAAGTATGAAATAGTTCATTTGTTAAATATCCTTTCGAAAAAAGAGAATAAAACAGTTATTTTTTCTACACACGATTTAAATATAGCAATTCAAGAAGCAGATAAAATATGGTTAATGCTTGATAATGAAATTTATGAAGGTGCACCAGAAGATCTCATTTTAAAGGAACAATTTAACAAGATATTTGAAGAATCAAATCTGAAGTTTGATAAACAAAAAGGTGAGTTTAGAATGCTCAGAAAGCATATTGGAAAGATTGGCTTATTTGCTGATGGTGAATTTTATACATGGACTAAAAAGGCTCTAGAAAGAATGAATTTTTCGGTATCAAGAGATGATAAATCTGATAAATATATTAAAGTGGAAACGGGAAAGAAATTAATTAAATGGAAATTAATCGAAAATGAAAAAATGAATGAATTTGATTCTATTTATGAATTATCATTATATTTGAAATTACAATCAAAATTCTAAAATTATGAAAGGATTAAAGAAAATTACTTCGTACATTCTAATAACGTTTGTGTTATTAATAACTATTATTTCTCTTTTGGGAATCTGGGAAATAATTTCCTTAGAAGATGTAATGCGAAAAATATTTACATCGCTATTTATAATTTTTGTTGCTTCGGTAATAGTGTTATTTATTTTTTCGGTTCTTATACGAGATTCGGGAGATAGTAAAGACTGATATAAAAGAAGAGCGCTTAATTGCGCTCTTTTTCAATTTCGGCTATGGTCTTTTTGCCGAATTCTATTTCTAAAATATTTTTAAGAGATTCATGACTAATTCTCTTGGCAATTATCTTTTTATCTTTATCGAGTAAGTAAATCGTAGGAGTACTATATACGTTATAAAAGAATCTGAAATTTGTTAAATTGTAAGGATCCCAAACGTTTATCCAATCTTCATAGTTCTTATCATGTACATATTCTGTCCATTCCTTTTTATCGGCTTGTGTATAAACTGCAAATACTTCAAATTCATCTCTGGTATATTCATGATACAATTCATACACTTTTGGAGTAATTTTTTTACAATGCCCACAGTTAGGTTCCCAAAAATAAACCAATATAAATTTTGCATTAATCTCGTGTAAACGAGCATATTCTTCACTAAGAGTTTCCATTTTAAGATCTTGAGCAATATTACCGATGAGATTAAAACGTAATTTCGCTACATGTTCTTTTAGTTTTTCGGTGTTTTCTTCATCAAGCCAGTCTACTTTTTCAGTTAAATAATAGTTATCTGCTAAATGAACCAGAACCTTATCCATTCCCATGATATTGCTTTTTTGGTATGTATTAAAAAAGTATCTAACAACATACTGAAACATTTCTTTGTTGGGTTCTGCTTTTGTAGCAATAAGATCAATATAGAAATTTAAAGTATCAGGATCTTGAATAAGAACTTTTGTGAAAAATGTTTCTATTTTATTATGGAAAATGGGTGTTCTAATAAATCGTTCATCCGAAAAATCAATGTTATCCAAATAATGTTTTCGATTATAATTATATGAATGAAACCATCTTACGGAATCTTTATTTTCAACATCTTCAGGAATTTCAATTTCAGGAATTTCTGGATTTTTCATTGCTTTAATTATAACACCTAATAAAGTTCCTTCATTTTCTGTTATAGTTGTATCCCAATAATCTTTTACTACTGATGATAATTCATCCAGTTGATCTTTTAAGATTTGAGTTGAGTCGGATGTTTCATCAAACTTTTTAAGTTTGTTTTGTAAAGCAGCAGACTCAGCATTTTTATTGATCATATACTGCTGAAATTCTTTAAAAGCTGCATTTTCAGTTGAACCTTTAATTTTAAGGTTTTTTATTAAATCATCCGATGATGTTTCTACAGAAAATTCCTGGTCTGTACCAACTAATATATCGAAATAATTTTTCGAAGGTAATACCACAATATAAACTCCCTGATCTAATAAACTATCACCCTTAAAGGAGCCTTTACCATTTGCATCAAGTTTAATGGTATCTTTTACGTATGTTTTATTACCGTAGTAATATCCAAGATAAATCTCCTTTTCCTTTAGATCACTAATTCTAACATCTATTTTATATGTTTGCGAAAATGCTGCATTCCATGTAAATACAACAATTAAGGAAGCTAAAATGGTATATATTTTTTTCATAAAATGGTTATTTTAACAAGCAAATTTATCATTTTTTAAGCACCATGTTTATTATTAACATTTTTTAACAAGATTACGCGTCTTTTGTTTATACCCGATTCTGTAATGGAGGTAGTAAAGAGTTCCCTTATTTTCAGTACGATTTCTTCAGCCGTAGTACAAATATAGCAAAGCGATAATCCATTAATAATTCCAGTATAATCAGCAGGATAGGGGGTTGTGAACGACACAATATGTACTTCAAAGTTTTTATTCATACAAATTAAAACATGAAAGTAAAGTAATTTATTTTACTGCGTGCATCTTTTCTAAAAAAAATGCGTCTTTATATTGATGTAATCTGTAACATAGGCCTAACTTATTCGTCATATAATAAATACATTATCTTTAATTCACTTCGGAGGCTGCAACATGAAAAAATTACTTCTCACACTTAAAATTCTGGCTGCCTTAATTATTTTAATAATCTTTAACGACAGCGTGTACTCCCAAAAAATTATCTCTTCTGTAAATGCCAGTAATAATGCTGCTTTAGTTAGTAAAAAATTGACAAACAATTCTTCCAGTTCAGTGACATTAAAAAGAGATGTTGAAAACTGGATGTCAAATAAAAATTACTTGGATATTAGTTCTTCTCAATTTACTATTTATGAAATTTTTGCAATAAAAGAACATGTTTATGAATACGAAAAACAAATCGAAGACTGGATGCTTGATGAATCAGCCTGGGAACTTGTTCCTGAAATGGTTGACGAAATAGTAATTGATGATCCAGTTTACTGCGAGGAGTGGATGTTTGATGAGCATTTTTGGATACTAAATGAAGAAGACGAAAAAAATATTGAAAATTGGATGATAGATAATAAGTTTTGGGTATTGGTTAATTAAAAGTACTTTCCTGTCCTCTATATTCATATTTTCCCAATTATGGAGGGTAGTTTTGACCCCGATGTTAATCGGGGTCTTTTTTATTAAATAATTGTATACAAACATGAGTTATTTATAAATTTGTTAAATGCATAATTAGAGATTATCTTTGTGCGCTAAATTTTCAGGTATTACAATATTTTAAGAGTAATTTTAGAGCATGGATATTGAGCAAAAATTGAAAGAAGCTGTATTAAAAGCCATAGAGAAATTATATGGCCAGTCTTTAGATGAAAATCTGATACAAATTCAGAAAACAAGAAAAGATTTTGAAGGTGATTTTACATTAGTTGTATTTCCTCTATTGCGATTTTCAAAAAAGTCACCAGAGCAAACTGCTGAAGAACTTGGTGAATATTTTAAAGAAAATATTGAAGACGTTGACCGGTATAATGTTATCAAAGGATTTTTAAATCTTACTATTGATAAAAACTTTTGGATATCTTATTTAAGTAGTGTTGCTCAATATGATAAATATGGATTTGTTACTCAAAAAGAAAATCCTAAGAAAGTTTTAATTGAGTATTCATCTCCAAATACAAATAAACCATTGCATTTAGGCCATATTAGGAATAATTTATTAGGTTATTCAGTTGCTAATTTGATTCAATCGCAAGGGGATAAGGTATTTAAAGTAAATCTTGTAAATGACAGAGGTATACATATTTGTAAATCTATGATTGCATGGCAAAAGTGGGGTGATGGAATTACTCCTGAAGAAGCTGGCAAAAAAGGTGATCATTTAGTTGGTGATTTTTATGTAAAGTTCGACCAGGAATATAAAAAACAAATTAATCAATTAATGGCTGAAGGTAGTTCTGAAGTTAATGCTAAACTCACAGCTCCATTAATTGAACAAGCTCAGGAAATGCTTAGAAAATGGGAGGCCAATGATTCTGAAGTGAGGGACTTATGGAATAAAATGAACGAGTGGGTGCTTGAGGGATTTGAGATAACATATAAGAATTTAGGAGTTGATTTCGATAAAGTTTATTTCGAATCGGATACTTATAAATTAGGGAAAGAACTTGTTTTAGAAGGATTAAAAAAAGGAGCTTTTATTAAAAAGGATGATAGTTCTGTTTGGGTTGATTTGAGTGATGAAGGACTTGATGAGAAAATTCTTTTACGTTCTGATGGAACATCAGTTTACATAACTCAGGATTTAGGAACTGCACAACAACGTTTCTCGGATTTCTATGCTGATGAAGCCATTTATGTAGTTGGTAACGAACAAAACTATCATTTCCAGGTACTGAAACTTTCATTGGGTAAACTTGGTTATAGCTGGTCAGAAAATATACATCATTTGTCGTATGGAATGGTTGAATTACCTGAAGGGAAAATGAAATCACGCGAAGGAACAGTTGTAGATGCTGATGATTTATTAACTGAAATGATTTCAACAGCCGAAGAAATGTCGCGTGAGCTTGGAAAACTTGAAGAATATTCTGATACTGAAAGAAACGAAATAGTTAAAACTATTGGTTTAGGCGCTCTTAAATATTTTATTCTAAAGGTTGATCCTAAAAAGACAATGACTTTTGATCCTAAAGAATCAATTGATTTTAATGGTAATACTGGTCCTTTTATTCAATATACTTTTGCTAGAATACAGTCTTTGATAAGAAAAGCTAAGGAGAATCAGGTTGAAATACCTAAGGAGCTCAGTGTAAAAGTAAATTTATCTGAAAAGGAACTACAACTTATCAAGTTAATATATAGTTATCCTGAAGTATTACAGGAAGCTGCACATGATTATAGCCCTGCTCAGGTAGCAAATTTTGTGTATGATTTAGCAAAAGAGTTCAATCAGTTTTATCATGATCATCCTATTTTAAGCGAGGAAAATAAAAATATATCAACTTTTAGGTTATTTCTATCACAACAAATTGGTAAAATAATTAAATCAGGAATGGAAATTTTAGGAATTAATGTGCCTGAAAGAATGTAAAATTGAGTTCATAGAGTTCATAAAGTGAGTTGGAGTTCATAAGTTCATAAAGTGAACAAAAGTTTGATGAGACTAATTAAAGTTTTAATTTTGTAAAGAGTAAAATACTAAAATATATGTTTGAGAATTTATCAGATCGGTTAGAGAAATCCTTTAAAATATTAAAAGGACAGGGAAGAATTTCAGAAATTAATATAGCCGAAACTTTAAAAGATGTTCGTCGTGCATTACTCGATGCCGATGTGAACTTTAAAATAGCTAAAACATTTACCGATACGGTTAAGGAAAAAGCTCTTGGTCAGGATGTTTTAAACGCTGTTAAGCCAAGCCAGTTGATGATTAAAATTGTTCACGATGAGCTTGCTGAGCTTATGGGTGGACAATCAATGGATATTAACCTAAAAGGAAATCCAACTGTAGTCTTAATTTCAGGTTTGCAAGGTTCTGGTAAAACAACTTTTTCAGGGAAATTAGCGAGTCATTTAAAATCTAAAAAACAGAAACATCCTTTGTTGGTAGCTTGCGATATCTATCGTCCGGCAGCAATTGAACAGTTAAAGGTTTTAGGTGAACAAATAAATGTACCTGTATATACCGAAGAAGGAAGTAAAGATCCTGTTAAGATTGCAAAAAATGCTATAAAACAAGCTAAAAAGGATGGACAAAACCTTGTAATTGTCGATACGGCGGGTCGTTTGGCTATCGATGAGCAAATGATGAATGAAATTGCTGCTATAAATAAGGCGATCGAACCGCACGAAACATTGTTTGTGGTTGATTCAATGACAGGGCAGGATGCTGTTAATACAGCTAAGGAATTTAATGATCGTTTAGATTTCGATGGTGTTGTTCTAACAAAGCTTGATGGTGATACTCGTGGTGGTGCGGCATTATCAATACGTTCGGTTGTAAATAAGCCTATCAAGTTTATTAGTGCTGGCGAAAAGATGGAAGCTATCGACGTTTTCCATCCAGATCGTATGGCAGATCGTATTCTAGGTATGGGTGATGTGGTTTCATTGGTTGAAAAGGCCCAAGAGCAATACGATCAGGAAGAAGCAAGAAAATTAAGTAAGAAAATTGCTAAAAATCAGTTCGATTTCAATGATTTTTTATCTCAAATTGCTCAGATTAAGAAGATGGGTAATTTAAAAGATTTGGCCGGAATGATACCAGGAATGGGTAAAATGTTGAAAAAAGTTGATATTGATGATGATGCATTTAAAGGAATTGAAGCCATTATAAGATCAATGACACCTCTTGAACGTGAGAATCCCAAAATACTTAATGGTAGCAGAAGAAAACGTATTGCATATGGTAGTGGGAATGACATTCAAGAAGTAAATAGACTGGTTAAGCAATTTGACGAGACCAAGAAAATGATGAAAATGATGAAGGAAGGCAAAGGAATGGCTGGATTAATGAATAAAATGGGAGGAATGAGATAGAAAAAAAAGTTTTTAAGTGAACTAAAATGCCCAAAATTTTACAATTTTAAGTACCTTTAAAGGAAGTAATAATATCTGTGAACTTTAAGAACTTAATTGTGTTATCAGAATAAAAATATGTCATGAAACTAATCGACGGAAAAAAAGTAGCTAACGAAATTAAGGAAGAAATTACCAACGAAGTTGAAAAAATTAGAATGGAAGGAGGCAAAATACCGCACCTTGCAGCTATTATAGTTGGTCATGATGGAGCTAGTGAAACTTACGTTGGACATAAAGAAAAGGCTTGTACACAGGTTGGTTTTAATTCTACTGTTTTACGATTCGAAGATGATATTGCCGAAGATACTTTACTGAGAAAAGTTCATGAACTTAACGAAAATAGTGAAATTGACGGTTTTATTGTTCAGTTACCACTACCAGAGCATATATCAGAACAAAAAATCATTGAAGCTATTGATCCTAAAAAAGATGTAGATGGATTTCATCCAATCAATGTAGGTAGGTTGGTTATTGGATTACCAGCATACGTTTCGGCTACTCCGGCAGGAATTATTGAACTTATTAAGCGATATAATATTGAAACCTCAGGAAAAGATGTTGTGGTAATTGGTAGAAGTAATATTGTAGGTAAACCAATTAGTATTTTATTAGCACAAAAAACTGATCCTGGAAATTGCACAGTTACCATAACACATAGCCGAACTAAAAATTTGAAAGAAGTTGCTTCTCACGCTGATATTATTATTGCTGCATTAGGACAGGCCGAGTTCTTAACCGCTGATATGGTTAAAGAAGGAGCAACTGTAATTGATGTTGGAATTACACGTGTAAAATCAGATAAAACCAAATCAGGTTGGAAATTATTGGGCGATGTTAAATTCGACGAAGTAGCTGAAAAAGCAGAATATATTACACCGGTTCCGGGTGGAGTAGGACCAATGACTATTGTTTCTTTATTGCAAAACACATTGAAAGCCTCAAAAGGAGAAATTTATCCTAGATTGTAAAGTATTACTTAAATATAAATTTGAAAAAGGGACTTATTCAAGTCCCTTTTTGCGTATAATATATTAATATGTAATCCTTTAAGATGAAAATTCTTTCATGATGTTGAGAAACTCATCGCGTTTATCTCGTGCAACAGCAACTTTTGAGTCGTCGTCCATAATAATATGGCCACCTTCGGTTTTTGCAAACATGGTAACATGCTGTAGATTAATTAAATGAGATTTATGTGTTCGATAAAAATTTCTTTCGTCAACTATGTCTACAAATTCACGTAACATTTTTGAAACAGTTATTTTTTGGTTATTAATTAAATATATGTTTGTGTATCTTCCATCGGCTTCAAAACGTATAATTTCTTCAATATTTATGTATTCGAAACCTTTATTGCTTGAAACAACCAGTTTAGACGGAGACTTTGTTTCAAAATTTTCTTTTAAAATATTAAAATTGTCAATACGATTTGCAGGTTTTTTTCTATTTTCCAGTATTCGTTCAACAGCACTAATAAATTCAGAAATTTCGATAGGTTTTACTAGATAATCGACAGCACTATATTTAAAAGCTTTTATAGCATATTGATCATATGCGGTTATAAAAATAAAATCGAAATCTCTTTCGGGTAATGCTTCTAATACATCAAATCCATTACCATCATTCATTTCTATATCAAGAAATACAATATCTGGTCTATTCCTAGTAATTGCCTTAATACCTTCTACAACAGAAGCTGCTTTCTCAACTACTTTAATATCTGGAAAGTTGTTTTTAACAATGGATTCAATAAAATCCCGCGCCTTTTTTTCATCATCAACTATTACAGCTTTAATCATAATTTTATCTATTTTATTCACCTATTTTCGGAATTTGAAGAATAACTTTTGTGCCAAAAGCTAAGCCATTATCATCCTTTAAATCTACAAATTCTACATTTAAATTTCTATTGTAAAGTTTATTTAATACTTCAATACGTTTACTCGTTATATTGGTAGCATGCGATTTATGAGTAGGTTTTTTTTGCTTCTTTATTTCCATGGCTTTTTCACGACCAATTCCATTATCTTCAATACTACAAGTTATAGTGTCGGAACTATGTGTAAGTTCTATTTTGATGAAACCTTTCTCTTTTTTTGGAGCCAGTCCATGCCAAATGGCATTTTCCACATAAGGTTGTATTAATAATGGACAAATTTTATATGCTGATGTATCCAAATCACTGTCAATGGTAATTTCGAATTCGAAATTTTCATTAGCTCTGACTCTTTCCAGTTCCATATATAATTGCAAAGCATCTAATTCTTTATATATTGGAATGGTATCATATTGCGAATTATCCAATATAATACGCATTAATTTCGAAAATTTATTTAAATATTTGGTTGAAGATTCTGTGTCGTTTTCGTAAATATAATACTGAATAGCATTCAGTGTGTTAAATATAAAATGTGGGTTCATTTGTTGGCCTAATGCTTGCTGCCTGAATTTATTAACCTCTTTAAGTAACTTTCTTTCTAAATCATTTTTACGGTTGATTTCCTGAATTCTCACCTTATAAATAGCAAACAATACTACTAATATTAATAATAAACTAGCAAATACAATAGCACTAATAAACCACCATGTTTTCCAATACGGTGGGTTTATTGTAAAACTTAAAATAGCAGGTTCTTTACTTTTAACTCCATCTTCGTTAATGGCCTTTACCATAAAATTGTATTTCCCATGAGGAATAAAAGACAATCGAACATAATTATCGCTTGTTTCAATCCAGTTTGCATGTTGACCAATTTCACTTATTTTGTATTGATACTTTTTATTTTCATTGTTTCTATACATCAATCCAACGAATTCGATACTTATGGAATTTTGATGGTATTTTAAATCATAACTGTTTTGAATTACAGTGTCTTTATCATTTATCCCGATTGATTTTATATAAACAGGAGGAGCGATGTTATTTGATTTTAAAGTATTAACATCAGCAATAGTAAGCCCTTCTTTTGTAGCTAAATAAACAATAGAATCACCAACGTAAATATCATTAATCTCATTGGAAGCAATTCCATGCATAGTATTAAAGCGTTCAATCTTATAATCATTTTTTAATTCCCGATTATATAAAGTTATCTTATTCAATCCATTTTGTGTACCAACCCATATAATATTTTCTTTCAGATAAAATGATGAGATATTATTGTTTGTAAGCCCATGTTTGGTAGTTATGTTATAAATGGTGTCCTTATCATAAATAATAATTCCATTTGTTCTTGTACCTATCCAAATATTATTGTGATACTTATTTTGTATCATACAACCTATTTTGTTGGTAAACAATTCATTCTCTTCTTCTAAATACTTATAATCATCAGTGTTAATAGAATATTCCCATAATCCGTTATTAAGTCCTAGT
Organism: Bacteroidota bacterium; assembly: GCA_042584405.1. GTDB lineage: Bacteria > Bacteroidota > Bacteroidia > Bacteroidales > UBA12077 > UBA12077. The sequence goes on along the minus strand of JBHOSR010000020.1, from coordinate 872 downwards.
AATATTGTATTATTTGATTTTTGGCATAAGGCATTTATTTTATGATTAAATGCTTCAGGCTTTTTTAAAATATAATTGTTATCGTTTGAGTATTTAAATAGACCTGAATAGGATGCTATCCATACATTTTGGTTTGTATCAATTAAAAAATCTTTTGCATGAACATTATTATAAACTGTATAGTCATCTTTAATGCTAAAAGTTTTTAATACCGATTTTTGATAAGTACTTAAGGTTTGAGATCCAATCCAAAGTTTATTTTTATTATTATCATAAAATAGATCGTAATTCACAATATTGGATTCATCTAATTTGATTTTTTCTATAATTCTACTTGATTTGATTCCCTGGATGTAACTATCATGAAATCCTAGCCATAAAATTGTTGAATCATGGGCTAATGATGTAACCTCATTTTTCATTAAACCATCACTCTTTTTTAAGGTTTTTACTTGTGTATTTGGTAAGTAATAAATACCATCGAACAAGGTAGAAAACCAATATCCACCCTCCTTATCATTTAAAACCGAAGAAACACCTTTATCTTTAAGTAAAATTTGTGCCTGCTTATTTAAATTCAAATCATTATACCAAAAAATACCATTATAGGTTCCAATCCAAAGGTTCTTATTATCTATGCTAATCCAAATAATCTCTTCAGAAAGAAATTTTATATTTAAAAATATTGAATCTTTAATATGGATAATCATGTTACCACGAACAATAAAAGTATGTTCATCTTTACAAATACCAACGAATTTACCAAAGAAATTATAGTCATTTGGAAATACGGATTCTAATGATTTACTAAATATCTTTTTACCATTTTTTTTAATAGTATAAACATGCCAATAGTCCTCATAATTTTTACA
>JBHOSR010000019.1:0-34299 GCA_042584405.1 Bacteroidota bacterium | reverse complement strand
TTACTTAACTTCTTATGCATTGCATTAGAAGCAATTCTTCCTGCTCCCATTGCTTGAATAACCGTTGCTGATCCTGTTACGATATCACCACCAGCATATACAAACTTTTTGGATGTTTCATTTGTTTCAGGATTTACTTCAATGTAACCCCATTTATTTCTTGTTATATCAGGAGTAGTCTGAAAAATAGTAGGATTTGGACCGGTACCAATTGCAACAACAACCAGATCACACTCTAAAATAAAATTTGAATCTTCAATTGGAACAGGTCTTCGTCTACCAGAATCATCAGGTTCACCCAATTTCATTTTTATACACTCCATCCCCTTTACCTTATTTTCATCTGTTCCAATATACTTCACTGGATTTGTTAATAATCTAAATTTAATCCCTTCTTCTTCTGCGTGATGAACTTCCTCTCCTCTTGCAGGAAGTTCATTTCTAGATCTTCTATAAACAATGGTTACATCAGTCGATCCAGTTCTTATAGCAGTTCGGGCAGAATCCATAGCAACATTACCACCTCCAATTACCACAACCTTATCTCCCTTAGGCATTGGAGTATCATATTCTGGAAATTTATATGCTTTCATCAAATTCATCCGAGTAAGGTATTCATTTGCTGAAAATATATTTCCTAGGTTTTCTCCTTCAAGTTTCATAAAAGTTGGTAATCCAGCACCTACACCGATGAATACAGCGTCAAAATTCTCTAATAACTCATCAACCGTTAGGGTTGCACCAATAATATGATTTAGTTCAATTCTACATCCCATTTCTTTGAGATAATTTATTTCAAACTGAACAATTGATTTTGGTAATCTGAATTCCGGGATTCCATAAGTTAAAACACCACCAGTTTCGTGAAGTGCTTCAAAAACGGTTACTAAATATCCAAGTTGCCTCATATCTGCAGCAACTGTTAAGCCTGCTGGTCCAGATCCTACGACTGCTATTTTTTTACCTACATTATTATTTATTATTGGAACTTTTACCAGTTCCATCTTTCTTTCATAATCAGCAACAAATCGTTCCAATCGACCTATTGCTACAGGTTCATCTTTAATTCCTAATATACAAGTCTCTTCACATTGGTTTTCTTGAGGGCAAACACGACCACAAATTGCAGGAAGTATATTTCTTTCTTTTATTAGTTTAACCGCTTCATTATGCTTTTCTTCTGCAATTAATGATATAAACCCAGGGATGTCAACATTTACCGGACAACCGTCGACGCATTTTGGATTTTTACATTGTAAACATCTTCCTGCTTCAAGTAAAGCAAGTTCGGAAGTATAACCATATGGAACTTCTTGATGATTGTGTACTCTTAAAGTTTGATCTTGTTCAGGCATTTCCTGCCTTGGTATCTTCAATTTTATTTTTTTCTCGTCAGCTTTCGTTAAACCATGCCATTGGCAGCCATACTTTAAGCAGAGGAAGAATGGAATTAATTTCTCATCGGCAGATATGATAACTTGAGCAACCTTAGTTCCACATTCATTACAGTTTAATTCCTTTTTAACAATACTTTTTTTACAATATGGACAAGATAGATCGTCTAAGATATCACCCTCCTTCATTGGAACTGAAGTTTCAACATCAAAAACATCAAGGTAGGGACTTAATTTAATATCTATATCTTCTTTCTTATAAATTGCTTTAAAATCAAGGGTTTTTTCATCTTTTGAATCTACATTAAAACTCTGATTACAATGTGGACAATAAGCATTTAGATATGTTTTAAACCTTAAGTATTTTACATCTTCTATTCGCATTGCTTTATTTCTTATTAATGAATTGAAAACAACAAAGAATCCTTTTCATCTTTTAAATATAATGAATTTCGTTTTTCAAGTTCTTCATAATCTACGTCATGTCCATCAAAATCTGGTCCATCTACGCAGCAAAACATCGTTTGATCTTTAACCTTAACTCTACATCCTCCACACATGCCTGTACCATCAATCATAACTGGATTTAAACTTACTTTAGTTGGCATTTTGTATTTCTCTGTTAAAGCGCAAACATTTTTCATCATAATAATTGGACCAATAGCATATACAAGCTTAATATCATGTCTTTCATTGAGATATTTCTCTAAAGGCTGAGTTACAAAACCTCTCTCACCAGAACTCCCGTCATCAGTAGTCACAACTAATTCATCGCAAATAGCACGCATTTCATTTTCAAGAATTAACATGTCTTTTTCACGAGCACCAATAATTCCAATAACATGATTACCAGCATCTTTAAATGCTTTTGTAACATGGTACATTATTGCTACTCCTGTTCCACCACCAACCATTAATACAGTTCCAACTTTCTCTACTTCAGCTGGTTTTCCCAATGGCCCTACAACATCCTTAATGAAGTCTCCTTCTTTCAAAGACCGCATTAACGCAGTTGTTTTTCCAACTACCTGAAAAATAATTGTTATAAATCCGGCAAATTCGTCCTTATCAGCAATAGTCATTGGAATTCTTTCACCAGTTTCATTAACCCGTAAAATAATAAACTGGCCTGCTTTTGCTTTTTTAGCAATTTTAGGAGCACTAATATCAAATCTAATAATAGTGCCTTTTGCTAATTCTTGTTTCCTTTCTATTTGAAACATAATTTAATTTTTGGTTGTTTATGTTTCAATTAGGGATTTGCCGTCAATCAAGCTACCACTCCATACTATCTTCTAACCTAATATCATATAGGTCGCTTTCGCTTAGACCATGCCATTTACATCCCTTCTTTGAACAAATATAAAAATCAATAAGCCTGGTTCTGGCTCCAATAGAGATTTTAGCAACAGAAGAATTACATAATTCGCAACTCTTATCTTCAATCATTAAGCTTGTATCACAATGGAAACATTTAATATCACTTAATGGTTTATTTTCTTTAAGAAAGATTGTTGATTTTGTGGAATAAACATTTAAATAGGGGCTTAACATTATAAAACCGCTCTCTTTCTTATCATAATCTACAATTTTTAACTTAAGCATATTATGATCGATCAAACTTTTTTTACAATGTGGACAATAAGAATTTAGAAATGTTCCTGTTTCAATAATTTCTTTTTCTTCATCCTTCTTTTTTACCTCTGGTTTTACGAATTGTCCTCTTAAATCAAGCTCTTTTGGATAGTCTTGACCTCTAAAACCATGTTGTTGATATAGATTCTTTAGCGCCACAGAAAGATCTTCAAATTCGATAGTATGATTTTTACAACCACTTCGAGAACATATGCTAACCACGCCTCCCATTTCTAATGTTAATGGTATCATAGGTGCTTTGCAAAGTTTACATTTTTCTTCTTCAATAATTTGAGCCTTACAATGAGGACAATAAAATTCTGCTATTTTTCTGTCTGGAGATTCAATATCGCATATATAATTATAACTTCCATATATTGAACTCAAGTTAATAGTACCTTTTTTATCGCCTATTTTTATATTCAATTTAATACTTGACTCATGATCAACTAATTTTTCATGATCCATTATTGATTGGCCACATTCATGGCATTTAACTTTTAATGATATGAAATTATACATGATTATACTTTTTTTATTTTTAAATTCTTGTTTAATAAGTAGATCTTAATATGCAAAAATTCTACTATAAATTATTAAATAATAGTATACAAAGCAAACTTTTCTATATTTATTATTAATCAAAGACATATTTGAAATTATTATAGTCCTATTCGATATTAAGAGTTTTAGTCAATTAAAACATTATTGCTCAAAAGGAGATTATAATCCTGAGAACCAAAAGTGCTCAGGACTATATTGTTAGTTAAAAGCCTCTTTAAATTTTTCATCGAAATACTTAACTACAAAGTCGCAGCCATGTTTGAAGAGTTTATTTAAATTATCCTTTTCGGTATATATAAACTCACGGTTAGCTTCTTTATTAATTTCCGCTAAAAGTTCAAAAATCTCTTTTCTTATTTCTTCAACAGATTCAATCTTATTTTTATTAAACTGATTCAATATTTGAGCTAATTGCCTAATATTCTCCATTTCAACTTTACCTGTAAATTGTTTTTCAAATACTTGAATACTTTTCTGTGTATTTGTAAAACTACCCGATGTTTCAATTGGAAAAGTTGCTGGAAGAATTAAATTGGCTTTTTGTGCTGTTTCTGTCATGAAGTAATCTTGTACCATTACAAATTCAGCATCAGTAAACCATTTTTGTGCTTTCGCTTTATCAGTGCTACATCCAATGGGATCTTCGCCAAATATGAAGAAATTCTTAATCAAACCTTCGTTTAATAAATCTTTAGTGCATTTATTCCCTTTCGCAGGAATTTCATCCACTTTCCATTTATCTGTCAATATTTTAGCATAAGTTTTATCACTTATATCAATATTACCTATGCTATTTTTGGATGAAACTCCCATATCAAATAATCCTTGAGAATTATTCTTTTCTTTTAGCGAAATTAAACCGTTTGCCGTTTTACCCAGTTTCCCAGTAATCATAGCAAGGTTAAACAATTCTTTGCTCACATTAGATGAAACTTCTTTTTCAGAGAATACCAGGATTGCATTTATTTCTTTGTTATAATTTTCAGCAAACTCCTCAACACATTCTTTACAGCATATTCCAGATTCTTTTATTAAATCTTCATAGTTTTCCTTAGCTATCTCTTTTTTATACTGTTCAAATCCAGTGCAATTATCCTTTATAAATAATGCATTATGCAAACCTTTTTCCACTAAATAATAATTTGCTGCTTTTATAAAATGATAGTAAGATTTAACTTTGATTGTTTTATTCACCTTATGTTCAAGTGCACTTACTTCTTTATTAGTTACTAGTTCAACAGGAATATCATTAGTTTCACGTGCATTATTAATCATAAAACTTACAACTGCATTATCCATATTCACTTCAGATCCTAATAAATATATTTTGCTTGCATCTTTTATTTGCTCAAATGGAGTATTAAATTCAGAGTTTGAACTATACCATCTTCCCTGACCCACATAATGGAAAGATGAAACATTATTTGTTTTTGCCCCAATTCTAGCAATTTTTTGAATCATATACATTTCTTCATTGCTTAATCGTGCACCCGCAAAGAATCCATTTTCATCAGGATCAGCACCCTTAATCTCATCTGCTATTATATCAAAAGCCTTTTGCCAACTAATAACTTCAAAATTATTATCAACTTTTAATAAGGGTTGAGTTAATCTATTTGTATCATTTAAGATATTATATCCAAATCTTGGATATCGGCATATGTTTCCATCAGTATTAATCTGACCTTCTTTACCATTTATTTTCCAAACAAATTCAGACTTATGTTGATATTCCACCTCACAACCTACCGAGCAATAATTACATATTGTATTCACAGTATCTAATTTCACAGGTCCTGGCTTAAATGCAACATTCTCAGTGATCGCTCCGGTAGGACAGGTTGAAATACATGAACCACATGATTCACAATTTGTTTCTATAAGCGAATTACCCATACTTGGAGCAACGTAAGTATCAAAACCACGATTTACTAATCCAAGTGCATTTGCTCCCACTACTTCTTTGCAGATTCTAACGCATCTTGCACATAGAATACATTTGTTATTGTCTATTTCTATAAAAGGATGAGAAAAATCTAATTCGTGTGCATGAAAACCACCTTTATAACTCTTTTGGTCTGCATCATAATATGTTGCATACTTTTTAAGATCACATGTATGAAACTCAGTACAACCACATTCTAAACAACGCTCTGCTTCATGTTTTGCTATTTTTTCTCCGTCATAACCTAATTCAACTTCTTTAAAGTTAACACGATCATCTGCAGCAAGAACTGGCATTTCTTCACGTAACTGCTTTTGGTATCTACCAAGAAAATCACTTGAAATTAAATCCTTAAAGTTATCTCTTCTGCTAATAAATTCTTTTGGTTCCGGTGTTAAAGGCAAACCCATCAAATAATGATGACAACTTCGACTTGCAATTTTTGCCTGAGCTACTGCTTCAATAATTGTTGCTGGACCTGTTACACCATCACCAGCTGCAAAGATTGATTTAGCACCTGTTTGTAATGTATTTTTATCAGCATCGATATCTCCCCAACGATTAACTTCTAATTTACCATCGGTTGTATTTTTGTTTACATCTTCTAAAAAACTTACTTCCGTTTTTTGACCAATTGCAGCTAAAGCGTAATCTAGTTCAATTTCAAATTCAGAACCTTCAATTGGTACAGGACGTCTACGGCCAGATGCATCTGGTTCGCCTAATTCCATTTTAAGGCAAGTCATTGATTTTAGCTTTCCATCTTTATCTTTATTAACCCTAGTTGGATTTGTTAAAAACATGTATTCAACACCTTCAACTTTTGATTCGTGAATCTCAATTGGATTTGCAGGCATTTCCTTTTCAGTACGACGATAAATTACGTAAACTTTTTCGGCACCACAACGCAGAGATGTTCGACAGCAATCCATCGCTGTATTACCACCACCAACTACTGCTATTGTTTTTCCAGCAAAGTCATATTTTTGACCAGTCATCTCCATATTTCTAAGGAAATCAATTCCAGAAAAAACATTCTCAGCATCATCACCTTCACAACCTATTAAGGTTCCACGTTGTGAACCAATTGTAAGGATAACAGAATCGTAATTTTTCTTTAATTCTTTATAACTTAAATTATCACCTAATTTCTTATTGTAAAAGATATTTGTTCCTAATTCAGTTACAGCTTCTACTTCTTTATCTAAAATATCATTTGGTAAACGATATTCAGGAATACCATAACGTAACCATCCACCTGGATTTGGGTTTGCTTCAAAAATATCGCATTGATGTCCCTTTTGTTGTAAAAAATAAGCGGAAGACAATCCTCCTGGACCAGCACCTATAATCGCAATTTTTTTTCCTGTAGGTTTTGTAATTTCAGGTATATATTTTGCGCCTGATAATAGATCTTGATCAGCAGCAAATCGTTTCATATAATCGATCCCGACTGCAGTACCTTCATCAAGATGATTTCTGCGACAAGCTACTTCGCATGGACGTACACAAACACGACCACAAATAGCAGGTAAAGGATTCGTTTCTTTTATTAACCCAATAGCTTCGCTATAAAGACCTTTTTCAATTAAAGAAATATACCCTTGAACATCAACACCAGCAGGGCAAGTCTGTTTACAAGGAGCTTCGCAATCGGCATAATGGTTACTAACCAATAAATCTAATGCAGTTTTACGTGCTTTTTTTACTTTATCGTTTTTTGTATCCACTTTCATACCTTCCTGAATCTTAGTAGAACACGAAGGTTGCATTCCTTTCATCCCTTCCACCTCAACAACACATACATAGCAAGATGAGAAAGGTTTTAAACGTGGATCATTACACAAGGTAGGAATTTCAATTCCGTTTCGTTTAGCTAACTGAAGAATAGTTTCTCCAGGGTTTCCTTTAATATTTACTCCGTTAAGAATTATATTTAATTGATTGCTCATTTTCTTTTCTAATTTGGTTAATGTTTAATTTATCACTTAAAAGTTTGAAATTATGATAAAATAATAGCATCGAACTTACATTTACTATAACACATGCCGCACTGTATACATGCATCTTGACGGATCGTATGTACTTCTTTTCTTGCTCCGTCAATTGCATCTGTTGGGCAGTTTTTAGCGCAAACTGTACAACCTGTGCAAGTTTCTGGATTAACTGTATATGTAAGTAATTTTTTACAATTCTTTGCAGGGCATTTTTTATCTACAATATGAGCTTCGTACTCATGGCGGAAATACTTTATAGTAGTTAAAACAGGATTTGGCGCTGTTTGTCCTAATCCACAAAGTGAGCTGTCTTTAATTTGGTATGCCAAATCTTCAAGTTTTTCAATATCTCCTTCCTGTCCTTCTCCTTCTGTTATTCGTGTAAGGACTTCTAACATTCGTTTTGTTCCTACGCGGCAAAATGTACACTTTCCACAAGATTCTTTACATGTAAAATCAAGAAAGAAACGCGCAATATCAACCATACATGTAGTTTCGTCCATTACAACCATACCACCTGATCCCATAATTGCACCAGTTGCATTTACAGAATCATAATCCACAATTGTATCAGCTAAATATTCAGGAATACAACCTCCAGATGGTCCTCCTAACTGAACAGCTTTAAACTTTTTATCATCAGTTATTCCACCACCTAATTTAAAAATGATATCTCTTATTGAAACACCCATGGGAACTTCTACTGAACCTCCATGATTAATTTTCCCTGTTAATGCAAAAACCTTTGTTCCTTTACTTTTTTCTGTACCATATTTCGCAAATGATTCTGCACCATTTAGCAAGATGTATGGAATATTAGCAAAAGTTTCTACATTATTAATATTTGAAGGCTTAGCCCATAAACCAGCTTCGGCAGGAAATGGAGGACGTTTACGAGGCATTCCTCGTTCTCCTTCTATTGAAGCCATTAAGGCAGTCTCCTCTCCACAAACAAATGCTCCTGCTCCCTCTTTTACATATAAATTGAAATCAAATCCTTTAATTCCCAAAATGTTCTTACCAAGAAATCCTTTTTCTTTTGCCTGATCAATAGCAATATTCAATCGAATAATTGCTAAAGGATATTCAGCACGACAATAAATAACACCTTCGTTTGCACCAATTGCATAAGCCCCAATTATTAGTCCTTCAATAACTGCGTGCGGATCACCTTCTAAAAGTGATCTATCCATAAATGCTCCTGGATCACCTTCATCTGCATTACAAATAATATATTTTGATTCTGATTTATTATTAAATGCAAATCTCCATTTCATCCCTGTTGGAAATCCACCACCACCACGTCCACGTATTCCTGAATCTAAAACCGTTTGAATCACTTGCTCTTCTGAAATCTTACCTTCCAATATATTTTTAATGGCTTTATATCCACCTTGCTCTTCATATTCTGCAATATTTTCAGGATCGATAACTCCACAATTACGCAATGCTATTTTTACCTGACCCTCCCAAAAATTATCATCCTTTGATTTAATGAGATCACTTTTTACAACATAATCTTTTACGGGTTCGTTTTGCTTTAAGTGCTTATCGAATATTTCTACGGCTTTTTCTTCATTAATTTCACCATAAAGATACGAACCCGAATCGTCTATTACTTCAACTAAGGGCTCTCGATAGCACATACCAATGCAACCCGTTTTCTTTAGTTCTATATCTAAATTATCGACTTCTTGTAAAGCTTTGAGTTTATCGTATACTTTATTAGCACCAGCAGCTATTCCACAACTTGCTAATCCTATTAAAACTTTAGTTTTTTTCATTTTAATTTCTTTTGGTTTCCAGTTGGAATAAGTTAATTACTTTCCTTAATCTTAATTTCCTTTACAATCTTTACTGCTTGGTTACCAGTAAGTTTGCCGTAAGTATCATCTCCAATCATCATTACAGGAGCAAGTGAACAACATCCTAGACAAGCAACAGATTCTAATGTAAACATTCTGTCATCAGTAGTTTCTCCATCTTTAATACTTAAAGCATCCTCTAATGCTTCAGAAATTGCAGTTGCATTTTGAACGTGACAAGCAGTTCCATGGCATATCTTAACAATGTGCTTTCCAACCGGATTTAGTCTGAACTGAGTATAAAACGTAGCAACACCATACATATCACTAAGCTTTAATCCTGTTAATTCTGAAATTTTAACAAAAGCTTCTCTTGGTAAATAACCGTAAAGATTTTGAGTTCCTTGTAAAATTGGAATCAAGTTACCTTTCTTGTTTTTATATTTTTCAATAAGTGGATCAATTAAGGCTAGATCCACTGAAGCTTGCTGTACTGCTTCATTTTCCTGTAATATTCGTTTAACACGCATAGCTAAAAACGCTTAGTTTATAATTAATGGTTTCGAAAAAATAATCGAGTAATATAGAATTTTGATTTATTAATACCAAGACTTATAATATGTCGTATAATATGTGATTTAGAAACCCTAATAACAGAGGGTTTTGTAAATATTATTTAAAATTATTCTAAGTACATTTTCTTAATAAAGCACATCGTTATTGCGTGTTTTTTTATTATGATATTTTAATCTAATTAAAATGGAAGATTTTATTTAATTATAAATATTGAATAGGAAAACTAGTGAATATGTATCTCTTACTTGAGTAAATAAATTAAATTCTTTGATAGAATTCATTTTACTATTGACTAATGTTGTTCAGTTTTGTAACTTTTGATCTCTAAAAATGTAAACTATATAGATAAAACTAAACCATATTACTATGAAAAATACTTTACATAAATTATTATCCGTTGCTATAATTTTAATCATATATTTTGTAAGTATTCCAGCAATTGCTCAAGATCCTACAACCGAAAATTTAAGTAAAGATGAACTTAAGTTGATTAAGTTACAGGATAAAGTAAAAAGTATAGAGGTAAAAATAGAAACTACTGAAGCAAAAATTGCAATAGCTGATAGTTTAATTGATATTGGATATCAAATGGCTGTTGAAGCTTCTAATGAATTAAAAATTATTAGTGGTGAAGAAAAACTGTTTTTAAAAGATTATAAATCGAAACGTAAAATTCTAGTTAAACAATTAAAGAAAGCCGACGAAGAAGATGAAAAATCGATTGAAGCAGAATTAAAAGAACTGGATGCAAATTACAAAGCAGAAATTAAAATTTTTGATAAAAGATATATTGCCGAAGAAAAGAAAATCCAGAAAGCTGGATCTAACGATGAAAAAGGAAGTGCAAAGTTAAAACAATATAATCCTAAACTTAAAGATTATACGGATGCTTTAGAAGAAGCGCAAGAGAATCTTGAAAATTTTAAAGCTGAAAAAGAATTATAAAAGACCTCTTTCTTTTGATTGTTTATAGGTTCGCAGAATATAGTGAACCTATTTTATATAGTTTAACCAATAAATCGTGCACCTACTACAGCAACTCCAATGCCCAAAACTGCGGACATTAATAAAATAGGTAAAACAGATTTTTTATCGTTTTGCATTACCATAATAATTACCGGAATTGCTGAAAGCTCTCCAATAATTAAACCCTTTAACCAGGGATCAATATTCCAAGCTACAAAGGGAATTATTAAACCTAGAACAACCCAATGCATAAAAGCTGAAAGACTTGCATATTTATTAAGTTTTTGAATTAACATTGGGATTACATCTATTATCCCTGCAATAATTCCAATTATTATGGCTATAAAAATATCATTCATAATTTTTTAATTAAAATTTAATTCTTCTAAAATACAATTTATTAAAGAATTCCTGGAGAAGATGGATATTTATTTCCATGGGTATTACTGATAGCATGTTTTAATGAATCTATCAATTGAATTTTGTCTTTTGATAATGTACCCTGCAGTGGCAAATTATTTGAAACATGATTGCTTCGATAAATCACATTTTCAACTTCAAGATTTTCTATAAACAACTTCAATTCTTTATAAAGTTCAATAATAGTTTGTTGATGATATTCCCCGTCAAACCTGTTTTGAAAATGCTCCAAACCATATGGTAAACTCAAAGTTAAAGTTGAAAGAAATTTTGGATTTACTTTATTAATGATTTCTGCCGATTTTAATGCATGTTGTTCAGAATATTTCTTTCCTCCAAGTCCATTTATAATCATGATAGAAGTATCAATTCCTGCATTATGTGCTTTTAATATTCCATCAACCGTAGAATTAAATGTTTCTCCCTTATGAATTAACTTTAACAGCTCATCATCACCTGTTTCGATTCCAATATAAAGAAGTTTTAACCCTAATTTCCTAAAAGCTTTAAGTTCATCTTCGGATTTACTCAAAATATCTTTAGGCAATGCATACGAAGAAATGCGTTGAATTTTCCCAAACTGATTATTTATCTGATCCAGAATTGGAATTAATTTATTTGAAGACAAAACAAAAGCATTTCCGTCTGCCAGAAAAACCTTTTTTACACCTTTGTATGCTTTTGCCAGAGATTCAATTTCCGGTTTTAATTCTTCAAAACTTCGTGCTTTGAATTTTTTTGAAGTATACATTTCACAGAATGCACATTTATTCCATGAACATCCAAGTGTAGCTTGAATAATTACAGAACTTGCTTCTGCTGGGGGACGAAAAACTGGCTGATCATATTCGATAGGTGAAAAAAACATTACATAGTATTTAATTAATTCTTCATTTTAATAACATTAAATGTCAATCAGATTTTTAAACTCTTTAAATGAAATTTTAAGTTTCAATAAATCAAAAGCTTTTTCTATGGTAGAACACAATTCACGTTCGTATTTTAATGAATTAAATAAAATCTGGACATAAGCGGTCTCTATTGGCTGATCAATAAGGTATACTCCTAATTTTTGGTTATCCCTTTGCTTGTATTCTTCAACTAATGATGTTATTCCTGAAATTTTAGAAGTATCAAAATTAAAAGTACATCCTCTTAGATCGTTTAATTGATAATAGACTTTAGGGAAATCGGAATCTTTTCTCATTTCCATTGCTATACTATAAAGTTCCTCAAAAGTTTTAAATCCGGATTCTAATTTTGCAACTCCGAAATTTAATTCAGGGTATATTTTATATCTGTTATTCATTAAAAAAAAGTCGTGTTATTTTACTTCACAAACTTAAATAAAGTTAGGATAATTCCAATATAGATTAAACAATTCGTTAAGCTAGATGTTAGCTTTTAATTAAACTTTTACACGCTTTTTGACATCAAAGAAAAGAAATAGTAACTTGTATATCTAAAAATTAATCCTTGCAACATGAAAAACATAAGACTAACACTCCTAATCTTATTTTGCCTTATAAGTTTAAACGTCTTTGCACAAGAAAATCCACTTTGGCTAAGATATCCATCAATTTCTCCTAATGGAAAAATGATATTATTTAACTATCTAGGAGATATATACAAGGTAGATGTTAAGGGTGGTGATGCTATAAAGCTTACATCTCACACTGCATATGATTTTAGACCTGTTTGGTCACCGGATGGAAATACCATTGCTTTTTCATCGGACAGATATGGGAATTTTGATATTTTCACAATTCCTTCGGAAGGAGGGCAAGCAAAACGATTAACATTTCATTCTGGTGCTGATAAGGCCAATTCATTCACTCCTGATGGTAAATTTATAATTTTTTCAGCCAATATTCAGGATATAAAAACAAACTATCAATTTCCATCAGGCGGTTTAAGCGAACTCTATAAAGTACCTTTAGAAGGAGGACGTGTAAAAAGAATTTCATCAACTCCTGCTTTAGATGCAGTTTATAGTAAAGATGGAAATATTCTATTATATCACGACTGGAAAGGATACGAAGATGATTACAGAAAGCACCATGTCTCAGCAGTAACTCGTGATGTGTGGAAATATGAAACTCTAACGGGAAAGCATACAAAACTTAGCTCTTTCGAAGGTGAAAACAGAAATCCGGTTTTAGCAAGTGATGGAAATAATTATTACTACCTAAGCGAGCAATTTGATTCAAATTTTAATGTTTGTAAAGCTTCTTTATCAAATCCAAATGATGTAACACAAGTAACTGCTTTTGAAAATCATCCTGTAAGGTTTTTAAGTATTTCGAATAATGATGTGCTTTGCTTTGGATATGATGGTGAAATTTATACTAAAACAAAAAATGGCGAACCACAAAAAGTGAATATTAAAATTAATGCTGATTACCAAACAAATCCATTGGAATATAAAAAGCTTACATCGGATGCTACAGAAATGGATGTATCACCAGATGGTAAAGAAATTGTATTTATTGTTCGTGGAGAAGTTTATGTAACCTCAGTAGATTATAAAACAACTAAAAGAATAACCAACACACCGCAACAGGAAAGATCTGTCAGTTTCAGCCCTGATGGTAAAGCTATTTTATATGCTTCAGAAAGAAATGGAAGTTGGAATTTGTATCAGACTAAACTACAACAAGAAGAGGAAAAGAATTTTACCCTTTCAACAGTTCTGAAAGAAGAGACTATTCTTGAAATTCCTGAAGAAACATTCCAACCTTCATATTCTCCGGATGGTAAGGAAGTAGCTTTTCTTTATGAAAGAACAACTTTAAAAGTAATCAATCTGGAAACAAAAGAAATCAGAACTATTTTGGATGGTAAATACAATTATTCATATTCCGACGGAGATCAGTGGTATCAGTGGTCACCAGATGGGAAATGGTTTTTAGCTACCTATACACCTTTTCATCTTTTCTCAAATGAAGTTGCTTTAGTTGATGCACAAGGAAAACAAAAGATCATCAATTTAACAAAAAGTGGTTATTATGATTCTAATCCTAAATGGATGATGAAAGGGAATACAATGATTTGGTTTAACGACCGCCAGGGATTGCGTTCGCATGGAAGTTGGGGTTCGCAATATGATGTTTATGGTTTGTTTTTAAACAAGAAAACTTTCGATCAATTTAACTTAACAAAGGAAGAAACTGAACTGCTTGAAGAAAATGGTGATAAGAAGGATGAGAAGGAGAATGAGGATAAAAAAGACAAGAAAAAAGATAACGAAGATAAGATTGAAGATATTGAAATTGACCTTAAAAATATTGAAGATAGAAAAGTTCGTTTAACCATTCATTCTTCTAATTTAGCAGATGCAATAATGACACCTGATGGAAAAAAACTTTACTATTTAAGTAGATTCGAAAAGGGTTTTGACCTTTGGATGCATGATTTCAAAGAACAGAAAACTAAACTTGTTACCAAACTTGAAGCAAAAGGTGGAACATTAGAGATAGACAAAAAAGGTGAAAATATTTTTGTATTTGCTGATGGTAAGATGTTTAAAATTGCTGCTAAAGATCATAAAAAGAAAGATATATCCTATACGGCAGAGTTTAAACTGGATAAGTACGCTGAAAAGGAATATTTATTTGAGCACACCTGGCGGCAGATGAAGAAGAAATTCTATGTAACAAACATGCACTTTGCGGATTGGGATTTCTATAAAAAAGAATACAAGAAATTCCTTCCTCACATTAGTAATAACTACGATTTTGCAGATCTACTTAGCGAAATGTTAGGTGAATTAAATGCTTCGCATACAGGATCAGGATACAGACACAATGATCCAAACGGTGATAAGACGGCAAGTTTAGGAGCGATCTACGATTTTAATTATACAGGAAACGGACAAAAGATCGAAGAAGTAATTGATAAAGGACCATTAATTAAAGCTGATTCTAAAATTAAAGCAGGAGTTATTATTGAAAAAATTGACGGTAAACCAATTGTTGCAAGCCAGGATTTTTATCAATTATTAAATCACAAAGCTGGTAAAAACACACTGTTGTCATTATTCGATCCGCAATCAAAAGAAAAATGGACAGAAGTGGTAAAACCTATTTCACTTCGAGATGAAAATCAGCTGTTATACAAACGTTGGGTTGAAATAATGAGAAAAGATACAGAACGTTTATCAAATGGGCGTTTAGGTTATGTTCATGTAAGGGGTATGAATAGTGCTAGTTTCAGACAGGTATACGAAGATTTGTTCGGTAAATATCCTGACAAAGAAGGTATTGTAATCGATACTCGATTTAATGGTGGAGGATGGTTACACGATGATCTTGCTGTTCTTTTCAGTGGGAAAGAATACGTTACCTATGTTCCAAGAGAACAAAAATTTGGACATGATCCAATGGCACGTTGGACCAAGAAAAGTATACTTTTAATGAGCGAAAGCAACTATTCCGATGCACATGCATTTCCATACGCATATTCTACATTAAAAATTGGGAAAACAGTAGGTATGCCTGTCCCGGGCACAATGACAGCAGTTTGGTGGGAAACCTTGCAAGATAATAGTTTGTATTTCGGAATGCCACAAGTTGGATCAGTTGATATCAATGGTAATTATCTTGAAAACCAACAACTGGAACCCGATGTAAAAGTAAGACAGGATTATGAGGTAGTTACAAAAGGACGAGACCAACAATTGGAAAAAGCGATTGAAGAAATATTAAAAGAGTTAGAATAGCTAAAATCAAAGTTTTATTCATTAAAACGTTTTAAATCAGATTTTTTAAAGGTCCATTCGGGAGTCTCTAAGTCACCTTCGAAATTGGCACTGTACCAAGGACTAATATCTTTATTGTTTGGATTTTTAAGAATATGAATATCTTGAGCAGGCATATAACTTTGTGCCAACAAAAATACTTTATTATGATGTGAATCCTCTGCAATATCAACGACAATAACTGCATGTCCTGGATCACCACCTAGAATAAATACATCTCCAATTTTGATATCATTTAATTCTACAGAAATCATTTCTTTTGAAAGGGAGATTGTACCAGCATATGCAAAAATAATATCCATATATTTTCTAAAACTTGCATATGTATTAGAGGGTGAAGTTTTTTCTGACCAATATGACTTATTTCCTTCTACTACAATCCGCTTACCCTTCATCCATTCAGAATAATCTACTCGAAATCCATTAGTAAAATTAAAATGAATTTTATTGAACTGATTTGATTTAAAAAGATATTCTCCCCTTAATCTCATTACTGCATCTGCACATTGTTGCAAATTTCTTTCACCAACATCAATATCAATTACTGCATCATATACCCAAAAATTTGGCTTTATAATACCATTGTAATATCTGACTTTTGTCCCATGTGGTTTTAATGGTAAATTTCTAAGATAAAATGCAAAGCTACCTGAATGCGATTCTGTTCGATTAAAATCTGACGGAGTCATAATACGTTCAGATATAGTTACACCTTCCTCGTTAATAAAATATTTATTGTCAGTATCTTGACCGCAAGCTGTAAAAACAACAAAGGAAATAACATAAACAAAGAAAGAAAATTTCATTTTGTTTTATTACTAATTTTAAATTTATTTATACTAATCATTTAACGTTTAATATTTATAAATATGATTTGTTAATTAAAATATTATAATTCATATTTGATACTAATTAAAAAGAATCTCATTTAAATGAACAGAATGACCTTATTAATAATCATATCAGTTGTACTTGTTATTTTGCTCGGTATAAACTTATTTATTTGGTTTAATCCCGCGTTTGGAGCTAAGTCAAAACATATTAATATAGAAAGGCTTAACGCTTCACCAAATTATAAAAATGGCAGGTTTCAGAATCTGGAACCTACTAAAATGATGACAGGGACAGAATCTCGAGGGAAGGTAATTAAAAAGTTTATAAAAGGAGTTGAAAATGGCAGACCAGATGAGCCTATAGAATCGGTTGAGTTTGATTCAGTAAGTTTTATGAGAAATAATAATAATATTACTTATACTTGGTTTGGACACTCAACTGTTTTATTAAATATAAAAGGTAAAGTAATAATTATTGATCCTGTATTTACAAAAGCTGCTTCACCAGTTCCCTTTTTTAACAAATCATTCGATTTTAAAAGCAACTATTCTGTTGATATTTTTCCAGAAATAGATGTTGTACTAATTTCTCATGATCATTACGATCATTTAGATTATAAAACAATTAAAAAAATTAATTCAAAAACCAAAAAGTTTATTGTACCCTTAGGTGTTGATGCTCACTTGTTACGTTGGGGAATTGCTAAAGAAAAAATAGAGATAGCAGACTGGGGTGATACAATAAAGTTTAATTCCGATTTAAAGTTTATATCAACACCAGCGCGTCATTTTTCTGGAAGAGGAACTCGCGATAGAGATAAAACCCTATGGTGTTCTTGGGTAATTGAATCGGAAGAGTATAAAATTTTCTTTGGTGGCGATTCTGGTTATGGAAAACACTTTAAGGAAATAGGAGAAGAATTTGGCCCTTTCGATTTAACTTTTATTGAATGTGGTCAGTACAATGAAAACTGGAGTCAAATTCATACTTTACCCGAACAAACAATTCAAGCACACATTGATCTTAATGGAAAAACCTTATTACCAATTCACTGGAGTAAATTTAAGTTAAGTATTCATTCATGGACAGAACCTATTGAGAAAGCTAAAGCAGCTTCTAACCAAAATAATGTTCATTTACAAAATCCTAAAATTGGCGAGGTGATAACATTATAAAAACAAAGCTCCAAAATATAATTTGGAGCTTTTAAATTGCAATCAAATAAATCTTACAAACCTGTCTGCCCTGACTGCCGTCAGGCAGGTTTAAACTGCAAAATAATTTTCAAGTTCTTTTAATGTATCTGAACTTGTCTGTATATCATGTATTATATTTCCTTTATCTAAAATAACTATTCGCTCACAAACTTCAGTCACGTGATTCAAATCATGGCTTGAAATTAACATAGTAACGTTTTTCTCTGTCTTTAATTGTTTCAAAAGGTTTTTTAATCTGATTTGAGTTGATGGATCTAAACTTGCAAAAGGTTCATCTAGAACCAATATTTCAGGATCGGAAATTAATGCAGCTGCAATACCAACTTTTTGTTTATTACCTCTCGATAATTCTCTTATATATTTTCCTTTTCCAAGAATTTCTCCATTAAAGAAATCACCGAATTGATCTAAAAACTTTTTTATATCACCTTTCGAAAGATTATTTACACTTCCAATAAAATCGAAATACTCTTCTGGGGTTAAGAAATCAATTAAAAAGTTCTCATCCAGGAATGAACCTGTATAAGCTTTCCATGTAGTAGATTTCTTTACATCAATTTCCAGAGAATATATTTCTCCTTTATTTGCCTTTATTAAATCAAGTATTAGTCTAAAAAAGGTTGTTTTACCTGCTCCATTATTACCAACTAATCCAAAACTTTCTCCTTTTTCAATTTTTAATTCTGGTATATGTAGTACAACTGTACCATTATATGCTTTTGCTAAATTATTTACTGTTATCATGATTTTAAAATTTTTCACATTATACGTATTTATGCTTCTCTAAATCCCTCAGCAATTAAATGCTTTTTTTCTTCGAATCTTTTAACAACAACCTTCATTAATGATTTATGAAAAGCTAAACTTACTATTCCAATAAATCCAATTAAAGCAATACCCCAATATGGAATACCCAATAAATTAAATGGAACCCAAATTAAAACCGGCAATAAAAAGAAAGGCAATATCATTATCCAATTCGTAGCTCCCATTCCTTGATAATTAAAAGCTGAGCTTTTAGTCATATCCATGCGTTTACGGCTGTTACTTGAAAAGTACATTAATAAAAACGAAAGAAATCCCAAATTAAATAAAAATGTTGCTGTATTTATTATCAACACTTTAGTTCCAAAAAACACATAAGGTATTGTAAGGACATAACAAATTATCACCGTCGAAATTATCATGTAATATTTCGCCCTGAAATGTTTATAAAAATCAACATTATTAGCTATGATACCATCGAAATAATTACTTTCCCAACTTAACATATATTGTCCATAATTAAACATAATACCACCAGTCATGAATATACCTACAAAAATTAAAAAACCGAATCCTTCTAGATATATCTCTTGAGGATAAAAGAAAAATCCATACAAAAGAAAAATTGGGCTCATATTAATAATTGAACGACAACGCTTATTTCGCCATACTAATTTCAATTCAAGCAAAATCATTTCTCCTAAATCACCAAATGACTCAAAATATTTTACTTTCGATAATGAATCTACTTTCTTTTGCTTTTTAACATTAATGTCTTCAATTGTCATTCTTGATTTCAAGTAGAAATAATTTATACCATAAACCAATATTAGAATAACAAACGGAATTATTATATACAGAGGATTGTAAGCTAAAAATGTAAAAACATCCGATGAATATTTTGATAATGAAAAAATATCAAATTTATCGAGTACAACGGTGGCTCCTATTAATGCTGCAAAAGCTCCAATAAATATTGGCTTATCAATAAATCGCCGTTTTAAATAGTGAAGCAAAAAACTGTTATTAAAAATAACAATAAGCATTAAAATAAACCATGATAGCGCTAAATTTCCATTATAGTCTGCTAAAATAACTTTGAAGGTAAATGGAATAAAAACGAGTAAGGGTAATACATTAAAAATGTTAAACGACGATTTTAAGAGTATAAAATTTAAAATCTTCGATTTTTTTACTGGCAAATGTAAATATGACTCAACATTTATTACTGGTAAATTATACAAGAAAAATCTTACAAAAAGATCGGCTCCTAAATAATATAATAATCCACCGTTAAAGATTGCAAAGATATCTCCTTCAGGATATATATCTTTTAAAATTTCGTCGATAAATAAACCTAATAATACTAAATACGAAAACATTATTAGCAAGAAAAAACCAATAATTATATTAATTATCAGGCTTTTCTGCCAGAAGTTCGACCGAGTCATTTCTTTCCACTGATGGGACATCAACCATTTAAACATACTTTTTCAATTTATTTTATTAATTAGTTAAATAATCTTGCATTTTATTACAAATCTGAAGAAAAATTATGGGTCAATAAATTCTAAAATTGAATTTACAATGGTATCAGAAAATTCTTCGGGAATATCGTGTCCAAGACTATCAATAAAAAAACCTTTTGCATTTGGAATTATATCTACACATTTTTTACCGTGTTCTACAGGAATAAATGGATCAGTTTCACCGTGAATAATAAGTGTAGGAGTTTGTATTCTTTTTAATTCTGCGTATCTAGATCCTGATAAGGATGTTGCATATTGATGCTGCTTTGATACTTTAAGATTATAACCGTTTCGATTACGAATATTATATAATATTTGTTCTGACATTCTTTTGTAATCAAACGTATATGTTAAATCCCCTCTTAATACATGTCTTGCAAGAATCTGTAACTTTAATGTATTTAACTCAGTTTTTACAATTCCATATCTGAGACCAAGTTTAATAAAGTCTTTAATAACATCCATTGATATTTTAGGTAAATTCGGATCTTGAATGTAACCTGATGACATTATTGATGTTAAACTTAGAATTCTATCTGGATAGTTAATAACGGTTTCTTGTGCTACCATTCCTCCCATTGATAATCCAATTATATGAACTTTTCTAATTTTAAGCGTATCCAAAATAGCAATTCCATCTGCAGCAATATCAGATAACGAATATGCATTTGATTCATTCCAATCTGTCATCCAATCTGAAAAGCCGGTCCCTCTGTAATCGAATCTTATAACCTGAAAACCTGAATCAACTAAGGATTGAATAAAATAATCTGGCCAAGCTAAACCATCATTTGCAATTCCCATATATAATAAAATAGAAGCTTTTACAGAATCCTTTGGTTCTATTGATTCATACCAGATTCTTACATTATCATTAATAGCAAATCCTGTTTCTCCTTTAATAATCTCAGGTACTCCAGATTCTACAACCTGTTTAATGATAGTTTTTACATCTGGTGATAATTTTGGAGCAGTTGATAAGTAAACTAATGTCCCAGCTAGAATAATAAAAAATAATAATGTTATACTGATTAGAATTATCCTTGATAACTTCTTGATCCACATGATATTATATACATTAACTGCCTGACATCCATATTTAATTTACACGATTATAAAATCTCCTTAACTGAAGTTTCAATATCTTTCATATTAAATGGTTTTCTAAAATACTTATTTATTAAACCTTCTTTCAGAGCATTCTTAATTTCTTCAGTTATTTCGAAAGCTGTTAGGATGTAAAAACAAACATTAGGGTAGTCTTTCTTTGCTAATTTAATAAACTCTATACCATTCATGCCTGGCATTTTCATATCGCTTATCACAACTTTTATTTGGGGATTTTCATCTAATACTTTTAAACCTTCTGCACCTGATTCTGCCGTTAAAATATTAAATTTTGATCTAAACGAGAGTTTAAACACTGTTAGATTTAATTCTTCATCATCTACATATAGCAAAGCTGTGTTATCGTCCATCATTTTATGTCATGTTTTTTTCTATAAACATTGGCTAAATTTATTAAAAAAAGGGAGAACTTATTTAATTCTCCCCTTGATTTTTCTAATTTATTTATATTAAATTATTTTTCTTATCTCTTTCCAAGCCTCATTACTCATCTTCGAACCTATAACTTCTATTACCTTACCTGCACAAATCGAACCTAATTGACCACACTTATCAAGAGGCATGTTATTGGTTAATCCATATAAAAACCCAGAAGCAAATAAATCACCAGCACCAGTTGTATCTACGGGATTTACTTTTATTGGATCAATTTTATAAACGTTCCCTTCGCTTTTTACCAATGAGCCTTTACTTCCAATCTTTACAACTGCAATTTCACATTGTTCTGCTAACACGTTTAGCGATTCTTCTGGCTCTTTTCCAGTAAAAGCTTTCGATTCTTCTTCGTTAGCAAATACTATATCCACATTATTTTTAACATAATTCTTTAAGAATTCCAGGTTTTCTTCAACTACATTATAACTAGCCATGTCAATGGAAATTTTCATGTTATTTGCTTTTGCCAGTTCAGCTGCTTTTAACATTAATTCATGGTTTTGAACTAAATAACCCTCAATATGTAAATACTTATAATCTTTAAATTGCTCCGATTTTAAGTCAGTATCTATTAATTCAATAGCTGCACCTAAATAAGTAGCAAAAGTTCGCTCAGAATCAGGCGAAATTAAGGCCATTGCTCTACCGGTATCATTTTTTCCTTTTAATAAAAAAGGTTGAATATAATGCTCTTTCATATCGTTACTAAAGAATTCGCCAAATTCATCGTCCCCAACTTTTCCAATATATCCAGCCTCAGCACCAAGACTTGCTATTCCATGAATAGTATTTGCTGCAGATCCTCCAGATGATTGTGATTTTTCAAAACCTTCAGTTGCACTATTGATTTCATCAGCAAATTGCCTTTCAGAAAGTTGCATGCTTCCCTTTTTTAATGAAAATTTTTTTAATGTCGAGTCATCTTTTAACTGAATCATGATATCAACCAATGCATTACCTATTCCTAATACTTTGTCCATTATTTAGTTATTTATTAATATAATTCTTTATTAGATGCAAAAGTAAAAAGATTATTTAAATAGCCCGATTTTTCTGCAGAAACAAAATTAGAATAAAAATAATAATAAAATAATTTGGTTTATATTATAAACTAGTTTATATTTGTCAAATATTTAAAATGTAAAAAGATGAACAACGAGGAAAAAGTATTAAAACCAGAAGAAAGTTTAAAGATCATTAATGATATGATTTCTTCAGCTAAATCAAATTTCAGTGACGACAGTTTTTATTTTCTCTTTTGGGGATGGCTGGCAGCAATTGCGAATATAGGTGAATTTGTTATTACTCACTTTACAAATTATCCAAAACCTCACTTGATATGGTTATTAGTATTTCCAGGAATTATTTTTACGAGTATCTATGGCTATGTAAAAAGTAAAAAAGAAAAAATTACATCACACCTGGATAAAATTCACACTTATGTATGGATTTCGTTCATTATTAGTTACTTTATTATTTTATTCTTTGGAAGTAAGTTAAATTATAATATACCACAATTGGTTTTTGTATTAATTGCCTCAGCAACATTTTTATCCGGATTAATAATTAAATTTAAACCTTTAATCTTTGGCGGCATCCTATTTTGGTTTGGAGCCATATTATTATTTATTTTTCCTGATTTTTACATTCCTTTAATTAGTGCAGGTTTTATAATTTTAGGATTCCTTGTTCCTGGTTATATGTTAAAATCTTACATTAAAAAAAATGCTTAAAAAATTAGATCCATTATTGCATTCTGAATTACGTTTAGCTGTTATGTCTTTTTTAATATCAGCTCAAAAAGCTGAGTTCACATTTCTTAAAGAAAAAACTGATGCAACAGCAGGGAATTTAAGCGTGCAAATAACAAAACTTGAGGAAGCCGGTTATATCATAGTTGAAAAAAGTTTTAAAGGAAAAATGCCACAAACAACATGTATTATTACTAAAAAAGGCGTTGAAGCATTTGAAAAATATGTAGAAGATTTGAAAGAATATTTAAAACTATAATTTTTTTATCTATTTAGTTTATTTTATAAACTTGTTTATGTCAAATTAGCAAGATTAGTCAACATAAAGGCAAAAATGATCAATTAGAATATTAGAAATCAAAATAATTTTGAAATAAAAACAAATCAAAAATTAATAATTAAAAAAAGAAAACTATGAAAACAATGACAAGTATTTTATTAATTGGCCTAATGGGGTTAAGCTGTTTAAAGTTATCAGCCCAAAATGATAAACTAAAACAGCTAGAAGAAAAAGCGTATACAGCTTATGTTAAATCAAGTGTATTTATGTGGAAACAAATCGATCTTGAAGCAGATAAAATTCTGAACGAAGAAAACACTCCTGTTAAAAATAAAATTAGAGCAGCTAAACTCAAATATGGTTTGCTTTATACCTGTCTATCAAATGAAGATCAGGAAACTTATGAAAAATACCTTGATAAAACAATTAGTATAATTGAATCGCTTCTTAAGGAAAACCCTGAATCATCAGAACTACATGCACTAAATGCTGCAGTTATGAGTGTGCAAATGGGTTTTAGCCCTATGAAAGGAATGACTTTAGGTGCTGAAAGCGGTAAACATATTGGTGAAGCTTTATCGCTCGATTCTAATAACCCTTTAGCATGGAGACAAAATGCCAGTTCAAAATATTTTACTCCCAAAATGTTTGGAGGAGATATTAATGAGGCTATAAAACACTACGAACATGCAATTCAGTTATATGAAAAAAATAATCAAACAAAGGATTGGATTTATCTTGATGCATTGGCCTGGTTAGGCATCGCCTATAAAGACACTGAACAAACGGAAAAAGCTAAAGCAATATTTGAAAAAGCTTTATCTGTAGAACCTGAATTTACCTGGGTAAAAAATAGTTTGTTACCTGGTCTTAAAGAGTCATAGAAAAAGGAGTTAATTAAATATGAAAAAGTTTATACTAATTATAATTGTTGGGACAGTTGTTTCTTTCAACTTATTTGCTCAAAACAAGATTGTTGAAGGGTATATAATTGATAAACAAACAAAAGAGGTGCTGCCTGGTGCGAATATATTTTCACAATCAGATTGGAGCGTAGGATCAACAACAGACGATAAAGGGTATTTTAAGCTAAGTATTTCAGATCATCTTAAAAAGGATACAGTTATTGTTAGTTTTATTGGATACAAGGAAGAACATCTTCCTGTATCCATGCTTTTTAACAAAACGTTTACAATTGAATTAGAACCTTTTGCTCAACTGCTTGGAGAATCTGTTGTTACTGCCAGAAGAATCATTGCTGAAGAATTTACAATAAAGCAAATAAAACAAATGGAAATCTATTTAAATCCAGCTTCAAATGCAGATGCTTTACTTGCTGTAAATGCTATGGCTGCATCGACAACAACTGACGAATCTGCAAATATAAGTTTACGTGGAAGCAGACCTGATGAAACGGGAATTTATTTAAACGATGTTCCTGTATACGATGCAATTCGATTTGGCCAG
The DNA here is from genome assembly GCA_042584405.1 of Bacteroidota bacterium. GTDB lineage: Bacteria > Bacteroidota > Bacteroidia > Bacteroidales > UBA12077 > UBA12077. The sequence goes on along the minus strand of JBHOSR010000019.1, from coordinate 8,832 downwards.
CTCGATGGAATAGGAACTTTTAGTATTTTTAATACTGATGTAATAGAACGAATGCATGTTTTTGCTGGAAATCCACCAATGGAATATGGTAACACTGCATCTGGTTTAGTTAGTTTGCAAACTAACAATAATATTCCAACTGATCCATTTAATAGTCTCGCAATTTCATTGGCTAATTTAGGTGGATTAACGTCTCGTAAAATTGGTGACAAAACTGCAATTATTGCTTTTGGTAATTATCAGCCATCGCAAATGTTTACCGGTCTAAATCAAGATGCAATGAGCGATTTAGAGGATTTTAGTTCAACTGATTTTGGCTTGCATGTTATTCACAATTTCAGTAGCAATCTTCGCTTAAAAGTTTTCAACTACAGTAATATGGAGGGCTATAAGTATAAATACAGAAATCCAAGTTACACGGGTATATTTGATATGAATAAAACAAGGAACTATACTATAGCTAATTTTATAAAACAAAATGACAAAGGTGAAATAACTATTAATGCTGGATATAGCGTAAGTAAAGAAAGCTTTAAATACAGTATAACTGATATTTCTATTGAAAAGCAAGATGTTTACTTTTCCACTAGTTATCAGCACTTTTTCGACAAATTAAACATTAAAACAGGAGTATCTGTTGATTATAGAGAAAATTCTACCACTGGAAATAAACCCGCATTTGATTATGCACAGAACCCTAATCATCCTCAATTTAGTTTTAAATCTTTTGATTCGTATTTCTTACCAGAATTCTTTATTTATACAAAATACAACATTACTGATAATTTGATTTTTGGTACAGGTGCTAGAAAAAATGTTAAAGTTAATGACCAACCTAATTATTTAAGCTATCAAGCCAATTTCAACTATAAAATTAACGATAAACACAATTTCAATTTATCGGGTGGTCATTACAACAGGTTAACAATGCCAAATGCAGAAGAGTTTGTTATTACTCATTATGAAAGCAATCAACTCTCATTAGACTATACTTTTACAGCCAATCGCTATGAAATTCAAACTGCACTATTTACAAAAGAATCTGATCATAAAAATAAAACTGATATAGTTAAAGGTGGTGAATTTTATACAAAATTTGATATTCGACAAATAGAATTTCAATTTTCGTTTACCGCAGTTGATGCTCAAATTGAGAATGGAACTGAAAAATATCCATCGAACTATGATTTAGACTATTTTGTCAGATCAGTTATAAAATATAGTATGAAAGACAATTTTGAAATTAGTGCAATTTATGTATTCAGACAAGGGAGTCACTATTTACCAGTAGAAAGCAGTTTGTATGATGCATCTTTAAATGCTTATTCACCTGTTTATATGTCTTGGGACGAATCACAGCGCTTGCCGGATTATCATAAAATAGATCTCTTGATTTCAAAATTTTGGGTCGTTAATCCTGATTTAGCAATTGTATTTTATGCTAATGCTAGCAATTTATTAAATACAAATAATGTAAGAGAAAAGAATTATAATAGTACCTATTCCGAAACATTTAATGAATTATATTCAAAAAGAACAGTTTATTTTGGGGTGAGTGTGATGTTTTAAATTAGATAATAGTTTTTAGTATCAAGATATGAGATTAAATAGTTCTATAAAAAAGGTAGATGTACGACATGTCGTACATCTACCTTAATAAAATAGTTTTATAATTTCTAATTTTTATAACAACTCACTAAGTTTTGCTGTAACATTCTTTTCAATTCTCCCAATTACTTCACTAGCATCAGCTCTGTTAAACTGATCACCTGTAATTTTCTCAAATAACTCCACATAACGATTAGTAACCTGGTTCACAAATTCTTCCGGCATTACAGGAGTTTGTTGTCCTTCCTTTCCCTGAAAACCGTTTTCCATTAACCACTCACGTACAAATTCTTTAGACAATTGCTTTTGGTTTTCACCTTTATCTTGTCTTTCCTGGTATCCTTCAAGATAGAAATAACGCGATGAATCCGGAGTATGAATCTCATCAATTAAATAAATCTTTCCGTCTTTTTTACCAAATTCATATTTTGTATCTACCAGAATTAATCCCATTCTTTCAGCTATTTCTGTTCCTCGCTTAAATAATGCTAATGTATACTCTTCTAATTTTGTATATTCTTCTTCAGAAACAAGTCCCTGCTTTATAATTTCCTCACGTGAAATATCTTCATCATGTCCTACCTGAGCTTTAGTTGTTGGAGTAATTATTGGTTGCGGAAATCTTTGATGTTCTTTCATTCCATCAGGCATTGACACACCACAAATTTCACGTTTGCCAGCTTTATATTCACGCCATGCATGTCCTGTAAGATATCCGCGAACAACCATTTCAACCGGATAAGGTTCAACAAAATGTCCAATTGTTACCATTGGATCCGGAACTGCTATTTTCCAGTTAGGAACAATATCAGCTGTTGCATCTAAAAACTTATCTGCAATTTGATTTAGCACCTGACCTTTATATGGTATTCCTTTTTGTAACACAACATCAAATGCTGAAATACGATCGCTTACTACCATTACCAGGAACTGATCGTCAATATTATAAACATCACGAACTTTGCCGTGGTAAACATCTTTTTGTTTTTGAAAATTAAAATCGGTTTTTACAACTGCTTCTGCCATTTTTAATTTGATTTGTGATTAGTAAATTATGATTATTTATTATTTTCTTCTTTTTCCTCAATATCAAGTTTTTTATAAGCATTAACTATATATTTTACCAGGTGATGCCTAATAATATCGCGTTCATCAAATTCAACAATTGAAATACCTTTAACTCCATTCAAGATTCTCATAGCTTGAATCAAACCTGATTTATGTTTAGGCCGCAAATCAATTTGTGTTGTATCTCCAGTAACAATAAATTTAGCGTTCTTACCCATACGTGTAAGAAACATCTTTAACTGATTAATAGTTGTATTTTGAGCTTCATCAAGAATTACGAAAGCATTATCGAGTGTTCTTCCACGCATATAGGCTAAAGGAGCAATTTCAATAATCCCATCCTCAATTAATTCAGTAAGTTTACGAGGATGAATCATATCCATTAATGCATCATATAATGGACGTAAATAAGGATCTAATTTTTCCTTTAAATCGCCTGGTAAAAAACCTAGGTTTTCGCCAGCTTCAACCGCCGGACGAGTTAATATTATTCTTTTAACCTCTTTGTTTTTAAATGCTTTAACAGCCAATGCGATGGCTGTATAAGTTTTACCAGATCCTGCTGGTCCAACCGCAAACAACAAATCGTTTGTTTCATATTCATCAGCTAGTTTTTGCTGATTTATTGTTCTTGCTTTTATAGGTCTTCCACTATTACTATATATAAGAGCATCGTCCGATTCTTCTTTTCTTTTTAATAATGAAACTCCATCACCTTTAATCAATGAGCTAAATTCATTATCCTCCAGCTTCTTAAATTTTAGAAAGAACTCAATAATAAGTTGTAATTTTTCTTCAAATTCGTTAATTAAATGTTCTTCTCCCTTTACTTTTATTTCGTCACCACGTGCAATTATTTTAAGTTTAGGATAATGACCCTTTAATATCTCTAATCTTGTATTTTTTACTCCATAAACGTTTACCGGATCAATCCCTTCTAAAAAAATTACCTTTTCAATCATAAGTATTTATTAAATATTCTTTTCAGTGACAACCATTGTATTCTGCTATATATCAGAAAACAAAGGTAAAACATATCAGTTTAGAATCATCGAAATTACTAAAAAATATTTGCGATAAATGTAATTTATTCTAGCAGTTACTAAAAGTTTTAAACATATTATTAGTTGCAATAAATTATAATTTATTACAAGCATCTATTCATTAAAATCTATAATAAACCTTTAAATTTGTATCTTTAAAAATGAAATCATTACAACCGATTTAAAATTTATTTATGCCAGTAATTACCTTAACAACAGATTGGAATAACGATGATTTTTATTTAGGAGCTGTTAAAGGTGCAATTTATAATAGTTGTATTGATGCCACTATTGTTGATATTACACATCAGATTAAACCATTTAATATTTACCAGGCTGCTTTTATATTAAAAAACTGCCATAAGTTTTATCCAAAAGGTAGTGTTCATATCATTGGCGTAAAAACAGAAGCTTTTGCAAATCAACAATTTATCGCTGCTGAATTTGAAGATCGATATTTTTTAGGAACCGATAATGGTATATTTAGCTTACTTTTTAAAGATGATGATACAGTAAAATTTGTATTATTAGATTATGAAAGGTCGAGTTTCCCTGTTTTGGATGTTTTTTCGAAGGTTGCGTGCAAATTGATTGAAGGAGAAGAGTTTGACTCACTTGGTAATGAAGTTAAAGAAATTGAGAGACGAGTTCCTTTACGTGCAACTATTGATGAGTCCTCAATTTCTGGAAGCGTTGTATATATAGATTCGTTTCAGAATGCTATTACTAATGTTTCAAATGATTTATTTAAACGTATTGGAAAAGGACGACCTTTTAAAATCTATGTTCAAAGTAATCATTATGTAATATCAAAAATTAACCAATCGTACCAGGAAACTTCGATAGGAGAACTTCTTGCATTATTTAACTCTCTTAACTTATTAGAAATAGCAATAAATGGAGGAAACGCTGCAGAACTCTTAAACCTGGATACAAACTCTACTATACGAATTAAATTTTAATAACATGTTGGCTATTAGCCGTTTGCTGCTAGCCACTAGCAAATGATATAGAAAATAAATTAAACAAACTTAATATTCCTTTGGTTGCTAATAGCTAAAAGCCAAAGGCTAATAGCTGAACAATATGAAAAAAGAACTGGAAGCATTTGATCGCTTATTAGAGATTATGAATGAGTTAAGAGAAAAGTGTCCATGGGATCGCAAACAAACACTCGAATCACTTCGCACACTTACGATAGAAGAGACCTATGAGCTTGCTGATGCTATTATAAAAAAAGACATGAAAGAATTGAAAAAGGAACTAGGTGATCTGTTGCTTCATATTGTTTTTTACGCGAAAATTGGTTCAGAGAGAAATTCATTCGATATTACTGATGTAATTAATAGTATAAACGAAAAACTTATACATAGGCATCCTCATGTTTTTGGAGATATAGAGGTTAAGGATCATCGAGAAGTTGAAGAAAACTGGGAAGAAATTAAAATGAAAGAGAAAGATCGGGATAATTCTGTTTTGTCAGGAGTTCCTGAATCACTTCCTGCATTGGTAAAAGCAAATAGAATTCAGCAAAAGGTTCGTGGTGTTGGATTTGACTGGGATGAGCGGAGTCAGATATGGGATAAGGTTAAAGAGGAATTAAATGAATTACAGCATGAAGTTGAAACCGAAGATCATGAAAAAGTTGAAGCTGAATTTGGCGATTTATTTTTCTCGCTCATCAATGCTGCACGCTTATATGATATTGATCCTGAAACAGCTTTAGAAAGAACAAATAAAAAATTCATTAAACGTTTTAACTATCTTGAAGAGCAAACCATAAAAAAAGGCCAATCACTTAAAGAAATGTCTCTTGATGAAATGAATATTATTTGGGAAGCTGCTAAAAAATTTGATTAAATAAAAAATCCGCTGTTAAGCGGATTTTCTGTTATTGTGATTCTATTTCTTTGGTCTTTCTTTTCCATCTGCTGGATTAGCTGATTTCTTTTTAGCAGCATTAGCCGTACCAGTTGTTTTCTTTTTAGGAGCTGGTTTTGTCTTTTTCTCTTCGCTTGCAGGAATCGATTCTTTCTTAGTTTCAGATTTTTCTTCTTTAACTTCTGTCTCTTCCTCTTCTTCTTCGAAATTCAGCATTTTAAGTTTATGAAGAATATTGTACCAGTTTATTACTTTTTTAATATCAGAAACATAAACTCTATCTCTATCATAATCAGGCAATACCTGCGCGAAATAATCTTTCAATTCATTTGCTGATGATTTATGATAGATAGATACTCCCCCATTTTCTTTTTCAGATATTGCTTTAAATACATCTTTTAAAGGTAAATCTTCTGTATCGGTAAAAATTGCAATATCTTCCAATGCACTAATTTTAGCTGATGCACTGGCATTCATTCGTTTTTTATCCTCTAATGCCTCTACAATTATACCAGATCTACCTTGTGAAATAAACTTATATAATCCACCGTAACCTGAAATTGATAAAATGTCTTTTAACATAAATTGTTGTTTTTGTTTTTAATCCTTTGCAAAAATAATATTCAATTTGATAATCTAAAATATTTTATAAGAAATATAATTTAATTTATCCCTCTTTCTTTTTTAATTTTTTCGTAAGCATCGTTTACTTTTTGAAACTTTTCTTTTGCTTTTTTCTGGAAATCTTCGCCTAAATGGCTGACTTTATCGGGATGATATTTAACAGCCATTTTTCTATAAGCTTTTTTTATTTCATCATCACTAGCATTTAGATCAATTTCAAGAATTTTATACGCTGAATTAACATCCTCGATAAACATAGATTTAATGGACTCGAAATCACTTGAGCTTATTCCAATATAACCAGCAATTGAAGCAATAGTATTAAGTTCAGAAATATCGACCTGACCATCAGCTTTTGCAACACCAAATAACATATGAAGTAATTGCAAGCGTGATGAATAATCCATATTTTGCTTAATCTGGACTCCTACTGATTGAATAGGAATATTCTGATCTAAAATATCTCGAAGTAATTTAATAGCTTCAACAGCAGAATCTTCACCAAAAGCCTGTTTAAAATAGCTCTTAACATAATTCAATTCCGATTTCAATACTCTTCCGTCTGCTTTCATAACAGCAGCAACCAACACCAATAATGTCATGGCAAAACTACCAGTAGTTGTTGCTGAAGATCCTCTTGTTTTAGCAAATTCAGGTGCTTCAAATAAAGATCCCAATGCAAATCCTAGTATACCTCCAATAGGACCAAAAAATGCAAATCCTAATCCACCTGCGATCCATTTACCAAACTTACCCATATTAAATTATTTCATTTATTATATTATTGTGTATTTCTAAAACCTGTGGCAACAACATTTTATCTCCGTTATTATATATCGTATAATCAGCAAGTTTTATTCTTTCTTCATTACTTAATTGATTTTTCATACGACTTTTTACCGCTTCGATAGTAGTTTTATCTCTTTCAATTACACGATTTATTCGAATTAAATCATCGGCATGCACATTTATAGTAATATCTAACTCTTTATATGCATTACTTTCAAATAAAATCGCTGCTTCTTCAATTATATACTTTGAATTCTGTTGTTGATCGATCCAATCATGGAAACATTCCCGCACTTTAGGATGAATAATTTCATTTACCTTTCTTAAAGCGTTTTGATCATTAAAAATAATTGCTGCTAACTTTGAACGATTAATTCCTTCTTTATCATAAATTTCACCAAAGTTTAATTTAATGAGATGTATTACTTCGGCATCAGAATCTAATATAATTTTTGCTTCAAAATCAGCATTAAAAACTGGAACTCCTAATCGTTTAAAAATTTCGCATACCAGTGTTTTTCCGCTACCTATTCCACCTGTTAATCCAACTTTAATCATTATTTTCTTTCAATAATATATTCGACAGATTTAGGTTTGTATCGTAAGGACTGAATGTATTCAGGGGAGTTTTTTATTGAAATATTCAATTTATTTTCCTGATTAGTTATTTCACTATAATCAACAACGGCTTCAAATAACTGAGGTATAACCTTTTCGTAATCGTCTAATGCTACAAAGTATGTAACAGTCACCTCTTTAGGAAATGTTCTAACGATAAGCGAGTCAGGGACATTAATAATATTTAACTTTACTATTTGCGATCCTTCAGTAAATTTTTCGATGTTAATACTAACATCAACCTTATCCTCTGAAAAATTAACTGAATTTATCTTTTCAAGTTTAATATCTTTGTTATAATCTGCATTAAGATCTAATAAATCGTCTTGTCTGGTATATACACAATCAATTGTATCTATAATAGGATTAGCTCCTGAAATAGTTATACTATCAGGCTCGAATTGTATTTTTCCACGAATCATATACTGGGTAGAAGGTACAGGATTTAATTTTGAAACCACAGGAACCTTTTTAAAGATTCTATCTGCAAATTCAAAAAATAGAGTATCAGGAGAAATAGACACAATTTCTAGTTCAGAACTAATCTGATCTTCAATTTCCTTATTTAATAATCGAGTTAAAGAAAACAATTTATCATAACTCGATTGAGAATATAATCTTAAAGTAAGTGAATTTACGTTTATGGAGAAAGGTAAAAACTTATTACTTATTTTATATTCCAACAATTTGTAACCATAAGCACGAACACGAAGCTCGAAATGGTTAGGTAGTTCATTTACTAATATTTTATGGTTTGGGAAATTTGTATATCGAACGGGTAGAGAAATTTCCGCTACATATTCTTTTTCGAGTTGGTTTAAAAACCAAAATATCGTAGATAATACAACAAAAAATAAAAAGATAATAAGCCTCCTGTCAGCTTTAAAATTCTTTTTTTCAAGAAATCTCTTAATATTATCTTCGATGTTTTTTGCTACCACGATCGTTAGAAAAAAAAGCGTTTAAAACAGTAATAAACGCTTTCTGGTTAAACTATTTTGCAGCACTAATATCGGAAGAATCTTTTAAAATAGCACTTTTATCAATTTTAATTTTCACATTTTCGTCAATTTCTACAATAATGTGATTATCCTTAATTGCATTTATTTTACCATAAATACCGCCTGTTGTAATAACTTTATCGCCTTTTTGATGCGTTTTCAACCTGTGGTTGCACAGTACCTAATTATAGCACAGAACC